>NZ_JAYGHD010000182.1:0-6037 GCF_034932245.1 Nostoc sp. UHCC 0251 | reverse complement strand
GACGTAGCACTGCTACGTCTCTACATCCAGATTCATACTTTAATTCAGCAACGCCCTTAAACCCATTAATGGAAACATTTTATGTCAACAGTTGCTTTAAGAAATATCCATAAAACCTACGCCGACACGGAGATCATCAAAGGCATTGATCTCGATGTGAACGATCGCGAGTTTGTCGTCTTCGTCGGCCCCTCCGGTTGCGGAAAATCAACCTTACTCCGCATGATTGCTGGACTGGAGGAAATTTCCTCTGGAGATTTATTCATTGATGGGCAGAAAGTCAATGATATACCTCCCGATAAACGAGGTTTGGCAATGGTGTTTCAAACCTACGCCTTATATCCTCATATGACCGTGGCGGAGAATATGGCGTTTAGCCTCCGGCTTGCGGGTATGCAAAAAGCCCAGCGTTATGAAAGGGCGCGTGAAGTCGCTCGTATCCTGCAACTAGAGCCGCTTTTAAATCGGAAGCCCAAAGAATTATCGGGAGGACAACGCCAACGGGTAGCGATCGGTCGTGCTTTGGTACGTAATCCCAAAGTATTTTTGTTTGATGAGCCGTTGTCTAACCTAGATGCTTCTTTGCGGGTGCAAATGCGGATTGAGCTTGCCGGCTTACACGACAGCTTGCAAGCTACGATGATTTATGTCACCCACGACCAAGTTGAAGCAATGACCCTGGCTGACAAAATTGTGGTGTTGCAAGGCGGCATTATCGAACAAATGGGTTCTCCTCTAGAACTGTACCACCATCCCCGCAATCTATTCGTCGCCGGATTTATTGGTTCACCGAAAATGAACTTTATCTCGGTGACAGTTTCAGCCGTTAGTGACTCTGGAACAACAGTTAGACTTCCTGGTGAGGCAACTGTAATGATTCCAGTGAAACCTAAAACCCTGTCGGTTGGCGATCGCGCAACATTAGGAATTCGTCCCGAACACCTGCTGCTTAATCGCAATAACCCAAGCTTGAATGGCGAAGTATTAGTTGTAGAACGATTAGGCGGAGAAACCTATCTCTACATCAAGATTGCGGGTGGTGAAACCATAGTTATGCAAACAGACGGAGATAATCCTGCCCAATTGCACGATTTCGTTCCTATCTATATTAATGGTGAACTTTGCCATTTGTTCGATCAAAGCGGTCAAACCATTCCCAAAGCTCATCGTCACCACCTAACTCTGAATGAATCCCATGAACAGCAATATCATCAGCACAGGATCAGCAATCAAACTGAATGAAGCATCTCTCTCTAGTTTAGGCAATAACGTTCGCGTACCCAATTACGATCGCCATCAAATCACTAATGGTATTGTCCATATTGGTGTGGGTGGGTTTCATCGGGCACATCAGGCGTTATACCTGGATAATTACTTTCATCAAAATCCCGATAGTGAATGGGGAATCTGCGGAGTTGGGCTACTGGAATTCGACAAACGAATGCGGGATGCACTGACTTCGCAAGATTGTTTGTATACCTTAGTTGAAAGATCACCAGAAGGCGATCGCGCTCGTGTGATTGGAGCAATTACAAAATATCTGTTTGCCCCAGATAACCGCCAAGCCGTGATCGACACCTTAGCAGATCCCAAATGCCATATCGTCACCCTCACCATTACCGAAGGAGGCTACTACTATATTGAAGGTAGCGGTGAATTCGATGCCAATCACCCAACAATTCAATACGATTTGCAGCATCCTGATGAACCAATTGGAGTATATGGTTTTTTGACAGCAGCCCTCGATCGCCGCCGTCAACAGGGAATAGCACCGTTTACCGTATTGTCCTGCGACAACTTGCAAGGTAACGGCAACATTGCCCGCAAAATGTTAACCGCATTTGCCCAAATGCAGAATCCGGAATTGGGACGTTGGGTTGCCGAAAATGTAGCGTTTCCCAACTGCATGGTCGATCGCATTACCCCCGCTACCACCCCAGCAGATATCAAAATGGTGGCGGAACAATTCAACATTGATGATGCCTTTCCAGTTGTTGCCGAACCGTTTCTTCAGTGGGTAGTCGAAGATAATTTCAGTGCAGGTAGACCAAATTGGGAATCCGTTGGCGTTCAGATGACTAGCGATGTTCATCCCTACGAGATGATGAAAATCCGGCTACTCAACGCCAGTCATTTGTTAATAGGCTATCTCGGTTCCTTGGCAGGTTATACATACGTTCATGAAGTCATGGCAGATCCATTGATTCGCCAAGCTGTTGATAATTTGATGGCAGAAGTTACGCCGACACTCCAACCTGTACCGGGGATTGATTTAGATAATTACAAAAAAACTTTAATTGAACGCTTTGCCAATCCTAAGATTCGAGATCAACTCCCGCGTCTTTGCTTGAATAGCTCCGCCAAAATGCCAAAATTTGTTTTAGGCTCAGTTCGTGACGCGCTGCATCAAGGAGGGGCAATTGATTACATGAGCCTCACCGTTGCAGCTTGGTTCCGTTATCTCAATGGGCTGGATGACCAAGGTAACGCCATTGCCATCAATGATCCAATAGGAGGTACTCTGACTCAACTAGCTCATACCAGTGGTTCCGATGCCAAACCATTGCTCAACCTAACTGAGATTTTTGGCGATTTATCGCAGTCACCGCTTTTTGTTGATGCAGTTACGAACCATTTACGCAGGTTGTATGAGTTTGGAGCTAAAGAAACATTAGTCAAATTCTTACAGAAAAACAGAGAGTGAAAGCCACGACTTTTGAAGGCGGAAGTTTCATTTCCGCCTTCTGAATCTTAAGAATTTGGAGGGGCAATTGAGCGACATTGTAGTTGGCTTAGACTTAGGTACAGGAGGAGTACGAGCGATCGCAGTTAATCTGCAAGGACAAATTATCGCTCAGTCAACCAGAAGCTATCCGTTGTTAACCCCACAACCCGGTTGGACAGAACAGAACTCATCAGATTGGGTGGAAGCAAGTTTGGATGCTCTTTCTGATGTTACTCAACAGCTAAGCGGACACCGAGCGATGTCTGGCGACAAGCCGCTACGCGTCTACGCCCTCGGTTTGTCTGGACAAATGCATGGTATGGTTCCTCTCAATGCGGAGGGTAAAGCGATTAGACCGGCAATTTTGTGGAATGACCAGCGCACAGGTAAAGCTGTTGCTGAAATTGAAGCTGCTATTCCCCGTCAGGAGTTGATCCAGCGGACTGGAAATCCGGCAATTACAGGATTTCAACTGCCAAAGCTCATCTGGTTGCGGACTGAAGAACCAGAAGCATACACTCGGTTATGGCAGATTCTTTTGCCAAAAGATTATTTGGGATATGTGCTAACTGGCGAAACAGTGACAGAACCATCTGATGCCTCCGGTGTCGGCTGTCTGAATTTGGCGAATCGGCAATGGGATACAGATATTCTCCATACTCTTGATATTAATCCAGCGTTGTTCCCCCCGGTAATAGAATCTACCGCGATCGCTGGACAGCTAAAATCAGAAATAGCCGCCCGCGTGGGATTACCTGTGGGATTACCTGTAATCGCAGGCGGAGGTGACAATGCAGCAGCCGCCATTGGTTTGGGCATCTCATCAAGCAACCTGAACCGGGGTAGTTTGAGTATCGGTACATCGGGAGTTATCTTTGCACCGTGCGATCGCCCAATTCCCGATCCAGAAGGTCGGGTACATTTGTTCTGTCATGTGGATGGTGGCTATCATCTGCTGGGAGTGACGCTGGCAGCAGGTGGTTCTCTGCGTTGGTATCGAGATACATTTGCACCGCATATATCCTACACCGAGTTGATGGATATGGCAGAGCGATCGCAGCCTGGTGCGCGTGGTGTTCTATTTCTACCTCACCTCGCAGGAGAACGCAGTCCCCACCTCGATCCAGATACTCGCGGTGCTTTGGTGAATTTATCATTAGCTCATACGCAAGCAGATATAATTCGTGCTGTGCTGGAAGGGGTTGCATTTAGCTTGCGAGAAGCATTGGAGGTAATTAGTGCGATCGCTCCTGTTCATCAACTCTTGGCAACTGGTGGAGGCGCACGCTCTCACATCTGGTTACGAATTTTGGCAGATGTTTTGCAAACAGAACTCATTGCTCCCAAAGCTGAAGAAGGAGCTGCTTACGGAGCAGCTATTTTGGCAATGGTGGGGGTTGGTGCCTACCCCAATTTAGAAATTGCATTTAAGATACTACAGCAGGATAGTAATGTGGTACAGCCGCAGGCAAATCTTTTGTATGAATCAGGGTTTAAGCGATACAAGCTACTTTACGAGGTATTAAAATCTGTTCGTTGACAAAACACCATATAACTGTTTTCAAGCTCTAAATAAATAATTAAATTGATATTATAAAAGTCTAAATTTGAAATTACGGAATATAATTATCGCTAAAAAAGAATCACCGAGTATTTCTGGAAAATATGAGTTTGACGAGTGGTTGCTTCCCAAAGAGATTGCTTTATTTAAATAAATCTGAGATTCTTAATCTCAACTTCAACTACTCCGAATTACTGCTATTGGCATGAACTGTCTTATTTGGCTCATAGCTTACATCTGTCTTGAAAACTGAGAGGGGAGTGGCACTAATACCACGCACAAAAATATCTACACAGGTTTCGATATATTCCTCACAGCTATAGCTACCTTGATTGAATTTTGCACTGCGGCATAGCATTCCAGCTAACAGCATTCCTTTAAACATATCGACTGCTGGAAATGGATCAAGGTCTGCTCTGACTGTACCTCGTCTCTGACTCGATTGCAGGTAAGCTACCAGTTTTTCCCCTAATGGGTTGGCAGCTTTTTGAATCACTTGTTTGGCTGCCTCAGGATGACGTTTAGCTTCTCCAATGAAGGTACGAATTAAGTCTTCCTGTGCCTCAAGCATAGTATTGTAAAGATGGGCATACTGTTTTAAATCAATTTTTAGATCCTGCGTCCAGGCTTCGGGGTGTGCAAGGGCTTGTGTCTGAAGCGCCGAGGCGTTTTCAATTACTGCTCCCAGAAGTTGTTCTTTGCTAACAAAGTGGCGAAATAAAGTCACCTCATTCACACCAGCAACACGAGCTATTTCACGGGTAGTTGCTCCTTGAACACCTAAACTGGCAAATACCTGCGAGGCGGCTTCTATCAAACGTTTACGGGTGAGAGTTGATGAACGGATAGTTTTATTCATTTATGCTGGCAAGTACTTATTTACATCATAGGTTATGTGGAAAAAGTTGTTGCAACTTGGGGAGAAATAATCTTGATAGCAGCATTTTTAAAGTTATTCAAAATATTATATCGGTTCAAGTTTAAAACCCCATCCCTAATGCCAAAGCTTGTTTTATGTTAGGGATTTAGACCCCAACACAAAACGTAATTACGAATTACAAATTACGAATTGCGAATTGCGTTAGCGAAGCGGGGCGTTAGCCCATTGCGAATTGTTTATGTCGGTACAATAGCTAATATTTTGCTCATTTTAGTAACTGGGACAACTACCCCACTTCTTAAATAATGAGGCGCTCTTTGAATGGCAGTAAATCCCAGTCGTAAATAAAATCCTTCGGCATAAAGGCTAGCAGTTGTAAATACCTTATCTATACCTTGATCAATTGCTTCATCGCAAAAATGTTGAACTAAAGCACGCCCAATCCCTTTACCTTGATATTTAGGATGGACATACAGCCCAATTAATTCATCAACAATAAAACTAGCAAAACCTATAACAACATCTCCCTTGATTGCAACCCTGCAAGTTTCCAATTTCATACTCTTCAAGATATTTGAACCATCAGGGTTGTCGAGGTAATTACGCCAAGCTAAAAGTTCTTTTTGGGTATAGAAAGTTGGAGGTAGAGCTTTAATAGCAGCAATATGAATTGCACTTAGTACCCACACATCTGTTTCCTGGGCAGGTCGTAGAGATATTTCGCTAGTACTCATTCAGATCGTATGCCTGTTTAACTTTCTGATACAAAGATACCAACTTTAGTTATACAGCAATCCAAAATCATTCGTGAAAAAAAATGAGGATTAAATAAGATCCAGAAATCGGTCATGCAATAATAAGCTGAATCTGC
>NZ_JAYGHD010000181.1:0-6064 GCF_034932245.1 Nostoc sp. UHCC 0251 | reverse complement strand
TAACCTTTTCCCCAAACCCAATTCCAAGTTAAAAATCCTTAACCGAGCAGTATTGAGAGGTCTGTGTGTTTTATCTTGAGTTATCTTTTATAAGGTAATAATATGCTTGTTTTTGTTATCCCACTTAAAAGTTCGCAAGTTTCCAATTCTTGGGAGCGTGTCACCCAATCATTTGAAAGATGCATCAAATCAATTTGCAATCAAACCTCTCCTGATTTTCACGCTATTGTCGTTTGCCATGAACAGCCAACAATAGAATTTAATCATCCCCAGATTACGTACATTACAGTTGACTTTCCTTCTCCCAACGAGACAGACCCTATAGCTAGAGGAGACACAGATAAAGGGCGAAAAATATTGAAGGGATTAATGTATGCTCAGAAATTTTCTCCAACTCACACTATGGCAGTTGATGCAGATGATTGCATTAGTAAAAACTTAGCCGAATTTATTAAGCAATATCCTAACTCTAATGGATGGTTTATCAATAAAGGTTATAAATATAAAGAAGGTAGTAAATATATATATATTAAAAGAAAAAATTTCTATTCGATGTGCGGCACATCTAATATTATCCGATATGATTTAAATTTCTTACCAGAAAATGCAGAATATAATCGGGGTTATGGATACTACAAATATTATATAGACCACGGTAAAGTCAAAGGCGTATTAGAAAGCAAAGCTAAACCTATTGAACCATTACCATTCCCTGGAGCCGTTTACATCGTAGAAACAGGAGAAAATCTTTTTTATGGTTCAATGAAGTTAAACTTCAATATTTTCGATCGAAAATCCCTAACTCAATCGGTTAAGGATGAATTTGGCTTGTACACGCTCTAGCCATTCTAATCCATTTATATGTAAGCTATAGATTGTTTTTTAAGGCTGATAGGCTACAGCGCCACTATGCCGAAATTCAAGTCAAAAAATAAAAAATCAACAAAACAGGCTGAAAAAGAAGCTCCTACTCTTAGCCTCAAAGAACAGTTAGCCCAAAAGCGCAAAACAGCCCAAGCACGTAAAGAACTCATTAGCTTACTCACCACCGCCATCTTTAGCAGTGTCTTAGTTGGCATTCTACTTTTTTTCGTAGGTGGAATTAAAGTGGCAGTCCCTGGCGTCTTAGGGATATTCGTCATATCCCTTTCCTACAAATACCCGCGCCAAGCGCTATATGCCTTCATCATTTACGTACCTATTGGGGGTACTATCACCTACTACTTGGGCAATAGTCCCATACTCCAATTAGCTAAAGATGCCTTTTATGTTCCAGCCCTAATTGGACTTTGGCAAACTTGTCGTAAGCAGGGGCTACCCCTAATTATTCCCCAAGGCATTAAAATCCCACTTTATATTGTCTTGGGTTGCAGTCTGCTAACGCTGTTGTTTATCAATGGTGGCCAGCAGTTTAACCCGCCTAGTGTGGGACTATTGGAAAAAGTAGAGAAAGAAATACCCTTAGCAATGGGCATTCTGGGACTGAAAGTGTTTTTAGGGTATGTCCCTCTGCTTGGTTGTGCTTACTATTTAATTCGTGATAAGCGGGATTTTCTATTTTTATCGCGCCTCCAGATTGTCCTCATATTGGTTTGCTGTGTGCTGGGATTTATTCAATACCTGTTACTACTAACTGGTGTATGTCAAGGCACTAGAGGTCTTGAAGGAAATGCCCTATTTGTCACATCACTAGAAGCCCGGTGTTATTTTGGTGGAGCGCTCTTATATAGTCCCGAAGAAGGGGTTATTCGCCTACCAGGGACATTTGTAGCTCCTTGGCAGTGGGCATGGTTCTTAATTTCCAGTACCTTTTTTACCTTTGCTGCCGGCTTCACCGACCCCTCTTTAATATGGCGGCTGGTTAGTTTAGGTTCTTTAGTGGCAGTCTTTATCAATGCTGTAATCTCTGGACAGAGAATCGCCTTAGCTTTAGTACCAATCTGCTTCGGAATCTTGCTATTGCTCACTGGTCAACTTGGCAACCTTAAACGATTTATCCCCATCGGGATAGGACTTGCCCTAGTTCTAGGAATAGCAATGGTGACTAACCCTGATGTCGTGCAACAAAGAACTGAGAGTTTTACAGGTCGATGGGAGGCTTCACCACCTCAAGAGTTTATCGTCCAGCAATTTGAAGAGAATTGGGACAACGTAGATGGGCCCTTGGGAAGTGGCCTAGGTCGAGCAACTAACTCTGCCCGTACAATGGGTAAAACTAAGCTGGTGGAAACCTACTACCCCAAAGTACTTTATGAAGTTGGAATTATTGGAATGCTAGCTTTTTTGGGTTTGGTAACAAGTTTAACAATTATTGGTTTTAAAACCTATCGCTCCATAAAGAACCGTAATTTCCGTAGTTACGGAGCAGCTTTGTGGGTGTTTATATTGTTTATTAGCTACAACACCTACTACTATCCTCTGGATGTTGATCCCGTTGCTGTCTATTATTGGTTTTTTGCGGGAGTTCTTTTTAAATTGCCAGAACTGGAGAAACAAGATATAGAAGATGCCAACCCTCAGCAAAAAAACAAGAAAAAACGTCTAAAAACAATTTAAATCAAAGAAAATAAGTAAAATTATTTAATAAAAATTATGAATAATTGGCCATTAATTACTGTAGTTATCCCGACTTATGGTCGAGAGGAAGCGCTACGGGATAGCATTGTCGATGTTCTAAAACAGGACTATCCAAATTTTGAAGTTTTAGTGGTAGACCAAACCCCAAAACACCAACCAGAAATTCAAGCCTACCTAGAAGAGATGGCGGGGGCAGGTAAAATTAAATGGTTGCGTTTAGATTGGGCAAGCTTGCCAGGGGCACGGAATTATGCTGTGCGCCGGTCTTCTGGTGAAATAATATTATTTATTGATGATGATGTTCAGCTAACCCCTGGATTGTTAGCAGCCCATGCGAAAAATTATTTGCGAAATCCAGAAGTGGGGGCTGTCGCCGGACGAGTATTTGACAGAATGAAATTGGGCGATTCTGGAGGTGATTTAGAGATTGAATATCTGCCTCCCCAAGCTATGGACCCAGGAATTGCTTGGTATCATATTGATTTAGTACATACCATAAAACCCCAGCAAGTGCTGACAGCGAGGGGTTGCAATATGTCATTTCGCCGCGAAATTTTTACTCAATATGGATTGAGGTTTGATGAGAGGTTTCGCGGTAGTGCAGTGCGCGAAGAGTCAGATTTTTGTTTGCGGGTGCGACAGACGGGATATAAGATTTGGTACGACCCAGAAGCCCATTTGGTGCATTTAGGCGAAGAAACAGGGGGTTGTCATGATATTAGTATGCGATCGCTAAAATATCAACTCACCTTTTACCACAACCATTTCTTGCTGGGGCTGAAAAACCTGACTGCAACTCAAGCTTTACGCTTATACGCCCGTTTATTTGACTGTCACGTTCTAGGACGCCCACCTTGTCACAAAAGCGGTTCCCCCATCAAAGTTGCCACTCGCGCTATTTTCTACATTTTGGGTTTTTTCAAAGCTTTGGGTACTGTCATCCAATCACTATGGAACGATGGACAAATTTACAGTCGATTGGATAAACCAGTTTAGGTATTGGTCATTTGTCACTTGTACTGAGCGTAGTCGAAGTATTGGTCATTAGTGAATAAAAAAGGATAAATGAAAATCTTAGTTGCTAGTCACACTTATATCGTAGACCTCAACTGTGAAAAATTACGCGCTTTATCTCAACTAGAACCCGATATTGAAGTGACAGTTGTAGTACCAAAGCGCTGGAAACCAGGCGGCGTGCAAAACAGAATTATTGAAACTGAATACCGTGATGAAGGCAGATTTAGAATAGTTCCAGTTTCTAATTTCAGCCAAAATCATCAGGGACTCCTTACCTTTGGTGCTGATTTGATCTCTTTGCTAAAACAATTCCGTCCCCAAATCATCCAAGTGGAACAAGGGTCTAGAGCCTTGGCTTATACTCAAATGATTGCCTTAAATAAACTATTAAGACTCAAGGCAAAAAATGTATTTTTTACTTGGTGGAATCTTCCCTATGAACTGAAACTACCAATTGCTTTATTAGAAAAGTATAACCTCAATCACAGCCACGGCATCATTTCTGGCAATCAAGATGGAGCAGAAGTTTTGCGACAAAGGGGATATAAAGGGGCAATTAAAGTCATGCCGCAACTGGGTGTAGATGAAAGTTTATTTACTCCCAAACCCCAACCAGAGTTAGCAGATAAATTGGGCATTAAGAAAGAAGATTTTGTAGTAGGTTTCGTTGGACGATTTGTGCAAGAGAAAGGTTTATTAACGCTTTTACAAGCCTTAATTACATTGAAAAATAAACCTTGGAAATTACTGCTACTGGGACGGGGAGAGTTACAAAACGAATTAATTAAAATATCAGCAGACAATGATATTCAAGAACGTTTAATTTTGGTAGAAAGCGTTCCCCACGACGAGGTTACAAACTATATCAATTTAATGAGTACTTTGGTACTGCCTTCAGAAACTACTTACAAGTTTAAAACCTTAACTTCTGTTGGCTGGAAAGAGCAATTTGGTCACGTTTTAATTGAGGCAATGGCTTGCCAAGTGCCTGTTATTGGTTCTGATTCTGGTGAAATTCCCTATGTAATTGGTGATGCGGGTTTAATATTTCCCGAAGGTGATGTTCAAGCCCTTGCTAATTGCTTAGTTCAATTAATGGATAAGCCAGATTTTGCTCATACTCTGGGTGAAAATGGGTATCAAAAAGCGATGATTAAATATACAAATAAAGCTTTAGCTAAACAGCAATTAGAGTTTTATCAAGAGTTAGTCATTAGTGAATAACAAATGACTAAAGACAAATGACTAATGACAAAAAAATGAAAATATTACAAATTGTTCCCTCAATTTCTCTTATTTACGGCGGGCCTAGTCAAATGGTACTAGGATTATCTCCAGCATTAGTAAAAGAGGGAGTAGAAGTTACAATTCTCACAACTGATAGTAATGGTGATAATGGTCAAACACCTCTGGATATTCCCTTAAATCACCCAATTAAACAAGATGGCTATGAAATAATTTACTTTCGTTGCGCCCCATTTCGTCGCTACAAATTTTCCCTAGATTTATTAAACTGGCTAAAACGTCATGCTCATGAGTTTGACATAGCGCATATTCATGCTCTATTCTCTCCCATAAGTAGCGCTGCTGCTATTGTGTGCCGTCAGCAAAAGCTACCTTATATTTTCCGTCCTTTAGGTACTCTCGATCCAGCTGATTTACGGAAGAAAAAACAATTAAAAAAGCTTTATGTTGCAATTATAGAACGTCAAAATTTAGCTGGTGCGGCAGCTATTCATTTTACCAGCGCTCAAGAAGCTAAAATATCAGAAAGATTTGGCGTATCTACGCCAGATTTGGTAATTCCTTTGGGTGTTATTCCCCCCCAATCCCCTCTTAAAAATGCATGTAGTCAGTTAGAAATACCAAAAGATGTGCCTTTAGTGCTGTTTATGTCACGAATTGACCCGAAAAAGGGGTTAAATTTGTTGATTCCGGCGCTAGAGAAGCTGTTAGCGGTTGGTTATAAGTTTCATTTTGTCTTAGCTGGAACAAATCCCCAAGATCCAGATTACGAAAAAAAGATAATATCCCAAATTCAAAATTCACCGCTGCGATCGCACACTACAATTACAGGCTTTGTTACTGGTGAACTCAAAGTTAGTTTACTACAAGCTGCTGATTTATTTGTCTTGCCTTCCTACTACGAAAATTTTGGGATTGCTGTAGCTGAAGCGATGGTTGCAGGTGTACCTGTAGTCATTTCTGATCAAGTGCATATTTGTCAACAGATACGTGATAGTGAGTCGGGTTGGGTAGGCGCAACAGATATTCAAGCACTGGTAGAGTTACTGCAAGAAGCTTTGGAAAATCCCGCAGAATGCCAACGACGCGGATTAAACGCCCAAAAATATGCCTTGGAAAATTTTAGCTGGGATGCGATCGCAAGGCAAACAATCCAAGCCTACCAAAAAATTCTTCTAAGAAACTTCTTGTGCTGTGGGATTAACGATTAAATCGCAACCGATTT
>NZ_JAYGHD010000180.1:0-6094 GCF_034932245.1 Nostoc sp. UHCC 0251 | reverse complement strand
TTCCCCCTTCCCCCTTACCCTTTACCCCGCCAAGTTCACTTGGCGAACTACTAGTCCCTAGTTCCGCTTTCATGCTTGGCGGTAAAACTGGTTTCATCGGAACTGCCTGTTTATTAAGAAAGCCGAAAGCACGAACTTTTGTCGATGTTCTAGAGCAAGGGTTTAATATTTGCACTCATCAATTAATTTCAAATTTTTCACATTAATGAGACTACCAAAACCATCAATTAAGATCATTTCTTGAGATAGCAAATTATCTATCTATAAATTTGACAATAGAATGAGTTTGATGGCTTTAAAATTTTATTTACTTTCTAGTTTAGTTACTAACTTGTATTGTGATGTATTGTGACCGATATATTAGGCATTCTAATATTTCAAGGGTATATTTATCAATACACTTAATTTATAGTTGCTTTATAGTTAATTTATAATTGCTTTGCAATCGCTTGATAGTTGCTTGATGTTTGATTGATAGTTGATTGCGCCATAATAATTACTGATTTCCAACAGTTTACTTCCTCTGGCTGTTGCTTACTTCTGCTAATTCGTCCTGAATATCAAAAAGCTTATTAGGATTTGACAAATTAATTATGCAAATTAATAATCAACTGATTAACTTACCTAGTTTAAATCATGTTATAAATTATTCTCCATTAACAATTAGGCTTGATAGTTTTGTAGTCGAAGCTATTTTCTTGATGAGTCAAGGGCAATGTATTAATTATGCATCTCCCAACTTAAATTTTTCACTGAATTTAACTCTTGGGAATCAGCCACAACAATCTGGTTGTGTCTTGGTTATGGAAGGAGTAAATTTATTAGGCATTTTTACTGAAAAAGATGTAGTTAGACTTATTGCTTCAAAAAGAGATTTATCTACGGTGACAATGGCTGAAGTGATGACGCAGCCAGTAATTACCCTTAGGCAATCAGATGATCAGGATATTTTCATTGCTTTATCATTATTGCGTGAGTATCAGACTGGCTATTTGCCCGTTTTAGACGATCGCGGACAATTGCTAGGAATCATTACTGAGACTAGCTTGCTACAAGCCTTTGACATGGAAAAAATAGTTGGGGTCGTTGAAGGCTTGCAGCAATATTTACAAAAACCCAGAGATGAAATTAGCCAGGTTAATCAGCGCACAGAGATAGAGCAAGTATGCTGCCAGACTCAAAATAACTTAAAATTATGGGTTGAGGCCCAATCGGCTGAAATCATGCAAGTTAATCAGGAACTTCAGCAAGCCCTCGAAGAACTCCAGGTTGTGGAAGAAGAACTGCGCGGACAAAACGAAGAGTTGGCCGTTGCTCGTGAGCTAGTAGAATTGGAGCGCCAACGTTACCAAGATTTGTTTGAGTTCGCTCCAGATGCTTACTTGGTAACTGATACAGTAGGAATTATCCAAAAGGCTAACCGAGCAGCAGCAGCCTTGCTAGCTGTCCGCCAACAATATTTAGTAAACAAACCATTAATTTTATTTATTGCTCAGGAAGACCGCCAGACTTTTATCACCCAACTAAATAATAGACAGCAGCAACAGGAGTGGGAAGCTTACCTAAAACCACGGGAAGGTAGAGATTTTCCGGCTAGGATTAGAGCCGCTGCCATGTACGATTCAGAGGGTAAGCAAGTTGGGTGGCGCTGGTTACTCTGCGATATTAGCGATCGCTACCAAGCAAAGGAATCACTGCGCCAAGCTTACGAGGAGTTAGAACAACGAGTGGCGGAACGGACAGCAGAACTTGTTATGTCTAATGTCCTGTTGCAACAAGAAATTAGGGAACGCCAACGTGCAGAAGTTGCATTACAACAAAGCGAAAATCTCTATCGCCATCTCGTGGAAAGCCAAACTGACGTAATTATCCGCATTGATTTGCAAGGGCAGATTACCTTTGCCAATGCAGCTGCTTGTCAAACCTTTGGTTGGAAACAAAATGAGTTTCGTAGTCAGTCAATTTTCCAATTTCTTCATCCAGATGACTTGCCTGAAGCGATGGAAGATATGGCAGCTTTAGGATCTTCATTGCATCCCTTGATTAATCGTGAGCGACGTGCATTGACAGTTAACGGTATCCGCTGGTTTCAATGGAATGCGATCGCAATTCATAATGACAAAGGAGAGGTTGTTGAAATCCAAGGGGTAGGCAGAGATATTACCGAACAGCAAGCCGCGCAGCACGAACGCCAACTTGCAGAAGTTGCACTGCGTCAAAGCGAAGAGAAATTTCGCAATTTTGCCGATAACACCCACGCCATCATTAGTATTGCTAGCCCAGATTCATTCCGTCCCTTGTACATTAGTCCTGCTTATGAGAGGATTTGGGGTCGCTCTTGCCAAAGTCTTTATGACCAGTCAGACTCTTGGCTAGACGCAATTCATCCAGACGATCGCGATCGCGTCACCCAATCAGTCGAGCAACTGCTTAGTGGTAGTCAATCTAGTTCAGCAGAATATCGGATTTTGCGACCTGATGGATCAATACGCTGGATTTGGAATCGGGGTTTTGCTGTCTATGATGACCAAGGAGAAGTTGACTACTATGGTTGCATCGCCGAAGACATCACCGAGCGCAAACTAGCAGAAGAGTCACTGCGCCAAAGTGAGGAGAAATTTCGCAAATTTGCCGAAAACACCCACGCAGTTCTCTGGATTGCCAGCACAGATTCATTCCGAACCTTGTACGTTAGTCCTGCCTATGAAAAAATTTGGGGTCGCTCTTGCCAAAGTTTATTGGAGCAGTTTGAGTCGTGGATAAGCTCCGTTCATCCAGACGATCGCGATCGCTTAACCATTGCAGCAAAGCAACAGCTTATTAATGAGTCGGTTTCAATAGAATATCGAATTTTGCGACCTGATGGATCGATGCGCTGGATCTGGGATCGAGGTTTTGCTATCTATAATGAGCGAGGAAAAGTTGAGTACTATGGTGGCATCGCCGAAGATATTACTGAACGCAAACTGGCCGAAGAGTCACTGCAAGAAAGTGAAGCGCGATTGAGTTTAGCTACCGAAACAGCCCAAATAGGGATATGGGATCGGAACCTGATTACCAATACTTGTATTTGGTCTGCCAATATGGGGCCACTTTATGGTCTGCCGAACAATACCTTGTGTCCAACCTTTGAAGACTATTTCAATTTAATCCATCCAGAAGATCGGGAATCTGTAGCTGCGAGTGTAGCTCGGATGATTGAGCAAGGAAAGGGATCTACAGAGTATCGAATTATCGGGCCCGACGGCAGCCTACACTGGTTAAACTGCAAAGGTCAGGTTTACTATAACGAAATCGGTCAGCCGATCCGGATGATCGGCACAAATAGGGATGTCACTGAGCGCAAGTTGGCGGAACAAAAAATCTCTGAACAAGCCGCTCTACTTGATATTGCCACCGATGCCATATTAGTGCGAGATTTACAGGCTCAAATCTTATTCTGGAATAAAGGTGCAGAGCGGATGTACGGTTGGCTTTCTACAGAAGTTATGGGAAAAAACCTCCAGGAAATTTTGTACACAGCAGGAACTCAGCAGCAACTGGAAGTACCGCTGAAAAGCGTAATTGAGAGTGGCTCGTGGCAAGGTGAGTTATCTAAAGTTACAAAATCCGGTCAGAATATTGTTGTGGAAAGCCGCTGGACATTGATGCGCGATTCCGCGGGAGAACCCAAATCCATCCTGACTGTTGACACTGATATCACCCAAAAGAAACAACTCGAAGAGCAGTTTTTTCGCACCCAGCGATTGGAAAGCCTTGGAACCCTCGCAGGTGGTATTGCCCATGACTTGAACAATATATTGACACCAATTTTGGCAGCGGCTCAATTGTTACAAGGAACATTTTTACAAGATGAGGAGCGTTCTGGGCAACTTTTGGCACTTGTAGAAACCAACGCCAAACGCGGAGCAGCTTTAGTAAAGCAAATCTTGTCCTTTGCGCGAGGATATAAAGGAGAACGGACAATTATCCAAGTCGAGTGCCTGATTTCAGAAATTGTCCAAATTGCTAAACAGACATTTCCCAAATCTATCGAATTTTCCACGGTTCTCCCAAAAGATATTTGGGCGATCGCTGGGGACGCCACACAACTGCATCAAGTGTTGATCAATCTGGTAGTAAATGCCCGCGATGCTTTACCAAACGGCGGCAATATCAAAATTTCTGCGGAAAATAAGTTTATTGATGAAGCTTATACTAAAATGAATCTCGATGCTAAGGTTGGGCATTATATTGTGATTACCGTTGCCGATAACGGAATTGGGATACCGCCAGAGATAATAGATAGAATTTTTGAGCCATTTTTTACTACAAAAGAAGTCAATGCAGGTACGGGACTTGGACTTTCAACAGTGCTGGGAATCATTAGAAACCACGACGGTTTTATCAAAGTATCTACCAATGTTGATATAGGCAGCAAATTTGACCTATTTTTACCAGCAGTGGAAGCAACCCAAGCGTTCAACATAGAAGAGATGGATCTGCTCCCCGGAGAGGGAGAATTAATTTTGGTTGTGGATGATGAACCCCAAATTCGGGAGATTACCACAATCATCTTGGAAAACCATAACTATAAGATACTAGTTGCCAATAACGGCATAGAGGCGATCGCACTCTATGCTCAACACAAGCATCAAATCAATGCCGTATTGATGGATATAATGATGCCGGACATGGACGGAATCACCGCTATTCGCACCTTGCAAAAAATGAATACGCAGGTTCAAATTATTGCCTGTAGCGGACTCAACTCAATGGAAGTCTTTGCTCAATCTGCTGATGCTAATGTGCAAGCAGTTTTAGCAAAACCCTATACGGCTAGAGAATTATTGAAAACTTTACACCAGTTATGCAGAGGCTAGATACTCCCCACCCTTCAAAGGATACCGTGTACACACAAGTCTTGTCGCAGCCATATCTTTATTAATAAATCTCGCACTGCGTTTCTATCCCGCCTCGGAATGAATTCCGAGTCTCATAGCTAAAGTCCACTTAAGTGGACTAAATTGATTATTCAGTCCACTTAAGTGGACTTCAGCTATTAGCCCGGAACTTTAGTTCTGGGCGGGATTGCCTGTCTGTATGACAGTTTAACTCTGACAAAAATGTGGGTAAAAGAGTTGATGGCATTGCCCATTGGTGTCAACATAAGCTAAATAAAAGCTTTGTCAAATCTCGTTTCCAGCCTCTGGGCTGGAAATGCTGCTCTTGGCGGCTCTGCCGCCAGCAAAGGAGGCGGAGCCTCTAAGATTGCATTCCCAGTCGGAGACTGGGAACGAGACACGAGACAATATGTAAAAGCTTTTTCTAGACAGGCTTTCAGGTTAAGTTTACACCAATGGGCAATGCGCCTTGCCCCAAAAGAGCGTATTTGTATCATTATTAAAGTGAAATGGTATAACAGGTAAAATGAGGACTGAATGTTGGACTAATTGCTAATCTAAAATGCCCCATATATTATTAGTGGATGATGAAGCACCCCTACGCGAAAGCCTAACTTACACACTGCAAAAAGAAGGCTATACAGTGACAACGGCAGCAGATGGGCATAGTGCCATCAAACAGTTTCATAAGGAAGTACCAGATGTAATTTTGCTCGACCTCATGCTGCCGGAGGTTGGCGGCATGGAGGTTTGTTGGCGAATTAGGGCATTTTCGGATGTTCCCATTGTCATGCTGACAGCAAAAGATCAAGATATTGATAAAATTTGGGGCTTGGAAGCAGGAGCTGATGATTATGTAACCAAACCATTCAATACCCGTGAACTACTGGCGCGGATCAAAGCAGTGTTGCGCCGTCGTTCTGGGGATTAAAACAATTCGCAATTCGCAATTCGCAATTCGCAATTCGCAATGGGCTACGCCCCACTGCGCTAACGCAATGACGCTCCTACGTCGCTAACGCAATTACATTTTGTGTTAGCGCAGCGTTAGCGAGTCTGCGAGCGTCCGGGGATTTAGATTTAGGCATCAAAACGCTCTGCTTGATAGAAGCTGTTTACGGATGCACTGGCTTCCGTTATGGATGGAAGAAACAAATTAAATCCTCTTCCCTTCTGCCTCCTGCCTCCTGCCTCCTGCCTTGTTTCTTGAA
>NZ_JAYGHD010000179.1:0-6154 GCF_034932245.1 Nostoc sp. UHCC 0251 | reverse complement strand
GTTTTTAGCGATCGCAGCTTTTTTGCCCGATCTCACCAAATCGCGTTGCTCCCAGCAACAGTAATGTTGCGAATAATGGCGTATTTTCATCTCCTTTCATTGCCCTCCTAGTAATGTAAATACTAAGTATAGCTACGGTAAAAGCGATGGCGAAGGTGACGACGAAGGACAAACCTGCCGCTCCGAGGAAGACGATGGATTCGGCTCCACTTCTAGCGCACAAACTAGAAAACTAGCCCAACCCTTTTGCAGTCCAGCTTTTGCATTGCTAAAATTAGCCCCCATTAGAATAGCACCCGTAAAATCTGCTCCTCGAATATCCGCACCACTAAAGTTTGCCCCAGCCAAGGCAGCAAAGATGTTGAGCATAATTTTTGGGTGCAACTGCTTCAAATCCATTCAATTCTTGTTCAGTATCACATTTTTCTCTTCATCCTCTTGTTTTGGCAAAGGTATTGCTTGATCCGGTTTCATTGGTGGTTTAACTTCACCAGGTTTTAAATAATGTAAATTCGATTCACTAATAGATTGAATCCAACTATTAGTAGCATTCTGGATAATTTCTTGTTTTACTTTTAGCGCAGTTTCAGGTTCAAGCTGTTCTGTGGCCGAGAGCAATATCTCCAATTGGCGAACATTATACAATTCTTTATGATATCGATCCATGCGTTCATTTGCTGCTTTTCCACGGTCGAATGCTAACACAGTAACTGCTTGTAACAATACACCAACAAAAGCAGCGATGCCACTTCCACCAGTAAATGCTTGGGAGGTTTTGTCATTCTTGGCTATTAAATTAGATACACCATAGAATATAAGTATAAGTCCAGCAAGTGAAGTGCATATTGAGATGCTAAAACTTATATTTGCCTGTTTTCGAGCATCTTTGTAATTATGATCAATATTCGCAGTAAGCTCAGATGTATTCTTAGAAAGTTTTTGCTTTAATATCTCAGATTGCTTGGCACTAGTATAAGCTAATGCTATTTGGTTAGCATATACCTGATATATAGCTTTGTCCTCTTCTGAAAGCTCTTTTTCAAATGGTCTTGAAAAGAGTATCCACATGACACCTATTTTTTCGTTTCGTGAGGAGAAGGGAACGCATAATCCACAAGAAATACCTGATTCATTTATTTGCTTTTCATCGGAATTATTTACATTTGTGATTTTAGTAAGAAATTTAATTTTAGATAAATAAATATTTTTTTGCTCATCATACGCTTGTTGTTTTCGCTCATGATACACTTCGGTTTTTTGTTCATGATACACTTTTAAAGATATTTTTTTTAAAGTATTAATTCTATTATTACTAACATTTATAGGAATAATATTCTTGATCAAAATTTCCAATTTACCGCTTCGTTTTTGAATTGGAAAAACAATAACTTCATTGGCTCCTACCGCTTCTCTAGTCTGCCAAACCGCATTTTGCAGCATATCTTGAGGATGCAACGATTCAATTATTTTTTCTAAAGAGCGTTGCAGTCCGATCAATATGTTTTTTTGACGACTGACAGATTCAACAAGATTTTTCTTTTGAAACGCAATTGCAACTTGTCTTGCAAAATGTTCAATAACTTCCCTATGTACCTCAGTAAAGGCATAAGGTTCTTCATGTTCCAGGTTAATTACACCAATTATTTTATCAACACCTATGATAGGAACAACAAGTTCTGAGCGAGTTTCTTTTCTAAATTGAATATATTGTTGCCAATATTCCGAATTTTTACTCTTTTCTTCGTGAAGATCAGCAATAAGAATAGTTTTTCGTTGCTTTGCAGCAAGCCTTGTAATTCCTATTTTTTCTTTATTTATAAGGTTTTCTTTATTATCATTAAATTCATTTAATTCAACTAAAATAGATTCCGGCCAAGCAGCTTTGTAGTCGAGATTGCCGTTGTCAGTCAAGAGAGCTAGATAGCTAAAACTTGGATTTACCAGCGAATAGGCATAACGTACAATATCTCTTAGCAGTAGAGCTGGATCATATCGGGTAGCTATAACCTCAATCGCACTAGCAAGATCGGTGTTGGCTTTAGTCCAGGTTAGTCTTTCAGACAAAAACTCTTGATGATAAATTGTGCTGGCAGCTTGGCTTGCAAACAACTCAAGTGCGAATTTTTCAACTTCAGAAAAAGGTGTTTCCGAATATTTATTTAGATATAAAGCCCCAATAAGACGTTGTTCTTCTTTATTTTTAATCATCAAGGGAACAACTATTTGATACTTGATTCCTAGATTGATTAATTCTTCTGAAATACAGTTAAAGTTTCCAAATCTCTCGGAAAACTCCGTTGTCTTTTTTTCTCGAATTACAACATCTGTAGTGCCACTGCCATCCAAGCGGGGAGGTAGCTGCTTATTGTCTTCCGGGAAAGTATAGGGTTCACCTTTCATCCTATAAATTTCTTGCCCATTTGGTAATTTTGTGGAATCTAACCGATTAATAACTGCTGCCCTAGCACTAGTTACCTTTAACGCGTGTTCACAAATCTTTTTAAGTAAACTTGTCTTGTTTGTATTGAATACAAAATCATTCATTTTGCTGCTAATATCGTTCGAGTATTCTAAAGTCATGGTACGTTCAATTACCGTAGCCGTGCTTTGTGCAACAGCTTCAACCAAGTCTCGATCATAAATAGTAAAATGATCTTTCTTTTCCTTGTAGCAATTAATTACACCAATGATTCGGTTAGACTGGCTAACTTCGTTTTCGTCTATGTAAGGTATTATAGGCACTGCCAGCATGGAAAGATTGCTACCTGTAAAGTGCAAAGTTGGTTCAAATTCGGCACTTTCTGCCGCATTGGGTATAATTCTACTCTTTCCATCTATTAATACATAGCCTACAATTCCCTCTCCTTTCTTGAAACGTCTTTTTACCCTTGTCGATTGTTCTTCAATTTTTTTTGAGTCATTAGCTGCAACCCATTCTTCAAGAAAATCTTCGCTAACATTAATAGGAGACGAAACTTTAAAATATGTACAATTATCGCATTTCAGTTCATCCCTCAGCTTTGCAAGTATTTGTTGCATCAGTGCCTTACTCTTTAAATCATCTCCGATTTCACGTGTAATTTCTCTAACTACCCTGGCATTTCTTTCTTGTAAAAAATCTACGATAGTATCTGCTAGAATTTCACTATAGCCTTTAAGAAACTTAACCAGTTTGTCTTTATATCGTGCATAATGACCTGGAGTTTTGTGATCTAGAGTAATAATAGCTATACTTTTATTTTGACGTTTTGCAACTAAACCAACCCAAGAGTTAATATCATTTGTTGCATCCGCATTTTCCCAGCCTAATTTATGTAAGTATTCTGGATTAGTATCACGCAAATTCTTAAGATCATCTATGATAAATACGCCTTTTTCATTTACATTTTTGATCAAATTATCTTGATTGATTGGTTTGAGAAGTTGTCTGTCGGGATTTGAGCGAAGAGCGTCATATTTTAATAAATATCTTTCACTAGTCTCATTATCAATCAACGATATTGTAGCTCTATCATATCCAACTATTGGATTAGTTTTTAATTCAAGAAAAACATTTCCTACCATTTCCTCAAAATCGAATTTTTGAGATTCAAGAAAGTCTTTTTTAAACTTAAGCAGAGATTTATAATTTTTCATTTCTAAGCCTATTGATTCAATATAGGCTTCGAGAACATAGGAATTGAAAGGACAAGCGAATGCATATATCCCCCCTAACATTGCATCACAAGCCTTTTCTTGAATGGTTTCATTAAAGCCAAATACAACAATAATACCTAGATAATCAAGCTCCTTATGTTCATCTTTGAAGTGGGCTAAGTCATTCCAGATATAAGAATTCTCATCATCAATCCATACCAAAAAAACATCCCATACTAAGTCAAAAGCATTAAAACCTATAAGCTTTTCTTTTGCAGATGCAAGTGAATTTGTTTCTTCAACATCTATCTTGGAAGTTGCTCTAATATGTTTTAAAGCGTCTTCCCGATTCTGGCGAAATTCATCATCCCCATTTGATAAATTGAGAAATAGAAGTCTAATTTCTTTCGTTTGATTTTTCATATAAAATCCTTTATTAATTAAATATTAATGACAATTGATTATATTAGAGTCTTACTTTATTTTCCCTTAAAATAAGCCTAAAACAGAACATCCATTTAATTCGTCTTTGTGAAGCTTATTGACAAAATGATTCTACTTCAATAGCTTCTTTTATCACTTAGAGTTTTTCTCAATCCTTAGAGAATAAGCTTTTTAGCTTCTGGCTTAACCCGAACTCAGATTATGTAACTTCAATTTTTTCTTAGAGGAAAGCCCAAGCGTAGGCGCAGCCCTTTAAAGTAAACATTGCCACCTCACAACCCCAAATCCTGCTAAAATCCCTGTATCAAATATACCAACTACCATGTCTGGCAAAGGATTTGGACAACCCCAACCCACCAAAACCGATAAACTTTAGGACTTACGCATTGACAAAAAATATCATCTATGGAGTCTATGGATGCTAGATAATAACACCAGCACTAAGATTTGCAAAAATATGCTCACGGATCACAGAAGTAAACAAATTCCTCTGTACCTCATACCAATTGTTAATTATATTTTCCGAGCGCATAAACTCCAATTTAACAAATGCTTGAAGTGAACAAAATATGTGAGTCTTGATTGCACAGGTATCTCTAACCATGAACCGACAAATTCCACATACTTGTTTGATGGCCCGATGAAAGGTTTCAATGCTCCAATGAGTATCATGAATTGTGATAAACTCACTTCTAGTTATGTCTTTGATTTTTTCTTCATCAGGCAGATATAAAATATAATGTCTAGAGTCTTCTTTTTTAAAGTCTTTCCTAAACAACTTTATAAATCCAAATTCTTTGAGATGAGTTCTTAATCCTGATTCGGGAATAATGAGAGTGCTTACCTGGCAATACTTATGTGGCTCATTTGAGACAGTTCTATTTTTTTCAATTCCGAAGAGAAAACCCAGTTTCTGGTTTTTTAGAAATTTTAAATTTTCTACTCCTGAATACCAACTATCTCCTGTTACAATTCTTGGCTTGACTCCCCAGCTTATTATTTCACTCACCATTTCTCGAAAATAATCGTTTTTTGTTTTTCCCTCCTTTTTGTCATATATTCTGTAATTAATTGGTACTGAATTACCATTAACATCACTGTAATATAAAGTGATTAAATTTAAGCCAATGATAGTTTTATGGGCTTTCCCTGACCAAAAACAACTGATTAGTTCCGCATTTTTAGGGTCACTGTAAATCTTTTCTACTACTGTATCGTCTATACTTAGTATCCCTCCTACCAAATTGATGATTTTCTCTATTATTTTGAATAAATCTTTCGGTTCATATCTCTCTCTTAATAAAAAGCGATTCACGCTATCATGTGAAACGTCGCCTAATATCTCTGCCAACCTACTGCACCCCGCAAACTTCGGCTCTGACAGCAAAAATAAGGTGTAGAGGTCTAGATTACATTGTGCTGTGGAGGGTTTAGTAATTTCTCTGATTATCCGATACCTACAAAATATATGACCTATATTTATCAATCCACTATTTTGTTATTCTGTCAATGCGTAAGTCCTAGATCATTTAGTTGTCAAGATTTTTACCTTGCGGCTAATCCTCCGAACTAAGTTCTAGTTTCTAGCCAACGAGTCGCACTTCTGCATTGAATACAAGTAACATCAAATGCTGAATCCATCCACTCATAACCGCAAGCATGACAATGACAGAAAATATTATTACGGTTGGCATCTTTTATACCCTGATGCCATTGCTGTAGTTGGTCAGGATTTTGAAAAGGTAAATTATCAGACATTCTAGTAAGCCTCTTATCCTCACAAAAAAAGTTTACCCAAACGGTTGCCCCCACCGCTCCCAGTTCTCCTTATTGAAAGGCGATCGCCACTTCAAAATTAAACTCAATTCCAATTCTTGCCGTGCGCGTCGGTCAACAGGCGTATCCCACCAGAAAGTGATGTTGACTACTGTTTTCATTCCATAGCGATAATGCAAATCCTGGTAGCTTGCTATGTAATCCTTGCAGGCGTGAATCCCTTTCCACCGCTTGAAACTTTCAGCAAGTTTCCCCCACATACAGCACTAGTCCAGCCGCAGAGTCAACAACAAAGTAC
>NZ_JAYGHD010000178.1:0-6330 GCF_034932245.1 Nostoc sp. UHCC 0251 | reverse complement strand
GTAGCTTGCTTCCACGGAGTGGTACGCTAACGCACTTGGTTGTGTTGACCTACCTAATTTTATGCGAACTTGATCACCCAGTGTATGGTTTAATTTTTCCCAAACTCCCTTGCGTTGCCATTTACGGTAATAGCTGTATACCGTTGAGCTTGGCGGGAAGTCCCTCGGAAGCATATTCCATTGGCATCCAGTTTTCAAATGATAATAGATGGCATTGCATATTTCACGCATATCTGTTGTGCGTGGATGCCCTCCTTCTTTAGCTGGTGGAATCAAGGGAGCCAAGATTTCCCACTCTATATCAGTTAAATCTGTGGGGTAAGACTTTCGCGCCAATACCGACTATCTATGTAAATACACTGCACATGAAGTATTTTATCGTTATCAGAACTCCTTTCTCCTGGCTTTTAGATTTACTTTATAAATAGCCTCTTAACCACATTATACTTTTTAGGTTTAAGGCTAAATAATTGGCAGTAGACACAATTAAACGTAACTATATTTTTATCATCTTTTATCCTTTGGTAGCAGGTGCGGCTCTCTTAGTAAGTAGATTAAAACTAAATGCACTTGATATCTTGAAGCATGGCTAAATGCTTATTAACAGGTGCAAGTGTATTTGCAGCAATCATCCCACTGGCGGCAACTGCTGGTAAACCAATGCCGGGAAATGTCGAGTCTCCACAGCACATCAGCCCTGGTAAAGGTGTGCTGGGGCCGGGAAACATACTACTTCCAGCCTGAATTGCTGGGCCATAAGAACCTTGATGACGGCGGAGATAACGCTCGTGGGTTAGAGGTGTACCAACAAGTGTGACTTCACAACGAGAGCGAATATCTGGAATGACCCTTTCTAAAGCTTGCCACATTACCTCTGCACGCGATCGCTTTTGTTCGGCATATTCTTGGCTCCTCCTATCCATTCCTTGCCAGATAGAGTATGGTTCATTACCAGGTGTATACACATGAATAACGTGCTTACCTGGTGGCGCTAAGGATGGATCGAGAACTGAAGGAATTGATATCACTACAACATTCTGAGGTGCTGTTATTCCCAATTCCCAGTCATTAACCACGATGTAATGACACCGCAAATTTGATTGTAATCCTTGAGCATCAATGCCTAAATGCAGGTGCATAAAGCTATCACACTCAGGTGTCGCCTGTCGTTTAGCGCGGTACTGCTTGGGTACTGCCTTTTCTGGTAGTAACTTCAGTGTGTCCCAAACCGAGGCATTAGAAATCACTGCCCGCCGCGCTCGAATTTCGGAGCGATCGCGCAGACGCACACCCACCGCCCGATTCCCTTCTACAAGCACTTCTTTTACATGAGCGCCCAGCATTAGCTTCCCACCGTGACGCTGCAATCCTTGTACAAGGGTGTCAACTAAAGCACCACTACCACCAATGGGATATTCCAGGATTGCATCTGGCCGATACCAGTCCGCAAACATAAATCCTACCTCTGCGGTACTAGTGCCATCTGCTGGCAATCCCGAAAGTAGGAAACACAGCAAATTGAGCCAGTTTCGCGTAAATCGATCTTTAACAACCCCATCCATAATCCGGCTGAAGGGGCCCGTCAGCTTAAGCATATTTGCCAGATGTTTTGTCAGAGATGGGATAAACGGGCCCACAGTTCTAACTGCACCAAAATCAAAGCGTAATGCCGCTGGTGACATAGAAGTTGCTGCACTAGCAAATGGTTCCATAACGCGCTGGAGTTCTTGCCATTCGGCTACAGCATCATGTCCCCGGAATTTCATCAGCACTTCACAAAATTGCTCCGCACCAACCGACGTGTCAAAATTACCTTCTGGTACACAACAACCCCAAGTATCGTAAGTTACGCATGGTAATTCCGAACCAATTGCATCTAACACTTGTCGCAGAGGGTTGGCAGATGGGCTGTAAGATAGTCCAGAGTAGAGGGACGGGCCCGAGTCAAATTTGAACCCATTGCGCTCAAAAGCATGAGCAGCGCCTCCAGCAATGGAGTGGCTTTCGCAGACTATCACATCAAAGCCATACCGTGCCAAAACAGCAGCACAACTCAAACCGCCAATACCGCTACCAATGACGACTACATCTGTGTTTTGCATATCTCTGATGTTTGCAACAATAAATCAAAACAGTCGGGGAAACTTGGATGATATCATTCGCTCCTCCATCTATAAACCGCTCTAATTGGTTAATATCATCACTAAGGATGGACATAAAACCGCCAGTACTGCGTTATTGAAATTAAAAATTTGATTCAGACAGACTAATGAGAAGCTTAAACTAGTAACTGAGTTTACCCAAGCTAAAGTAAAACTTCTGACTTAGCACTAGGGATTGGGGACTGGGGACACAACGACTTGCTCAGTGCATCGCTGGGGACTAGAAAAAGAAGACAAGGAGAAAAACAATAACTCTTCATGACTAACGACTAATGACAAATGACTAATGACTAATGACCAATGACTAATTCATATTGGAGAAAGGAATTTGAAAAATCAGCAATTTGGAAATTGGCAAAGCACAGTTTTAGGAATTGTGTTAGCAACACTAGTGGTTCTGGGACTAAATTCCTTTATCATTATTAACCCAGGACAAGCGGGAGTGATCAGCATTTTGGGTAAAGCGAGAGATGGGGCATTATTGGAAGGGATTCATGCAAAACCGCCTTTTATCTCAGTGATAGATGTGTATGATTTGACTGTGCAGAAATTTGAAGTGCCAGCAGAGAGTTCTACTAAGGATTTGCAAAATTTATCTGCAAGATTTGCGATCAACTTTCGCCTCGATCCCATCAAGGTAGTTGAAGTTAGAAGGAAACAAGGAACCTTAGCAAATATTGTATCGAAAATCATTGCACCACAGACCCAAGAAGCATTTAAAATTGCAGCTGCTAGAAGAACAGTAGAAGAAGCAATTACCAAAAGAAGTGAGTTGAAAGAAGACTTTGATGAAGCACTAGGCGATCGCTTAGACAAATATGGGATAATTGTGTTAGATACTAGCGTAGTTGATTTAGCATTCTCACCAGAATTTGCCAGAGCAGTGGAAGAAAAACAAATTGCTGAACAACGGGCGCAAAGAGCCGTTTATGTAGCACGGGAAGCAGAACAAGAAGCACAAGCAGATGTCAATCGTGCCAAAGGTAGGGCAGAAGCTCAAAGACTTTTAGCAGAGACACTCAAAGCTCAAGGAGGACAGTTAGTTCTCCAAAAAGAAGCAATTGAAGCTTGGAGAACTGGCGGCGCTCAGATGCCCAAAGTCCTTGTTATGGGTGGTGACTCAAAAGGCGGTGTCCCCTTCATATTTAACCTTGGAAATGTCCAAAATCAACCGTAAAAAGAGTAGGCATTAGATAATAAAGTCCAAAATTATGGAATTTGCTCTAACCTCATACAAATTCCATAACATTTGGACGATTTACAATCCAAAATCTAAAATCCAAAATAGTATAAGTTGGACTATAGCGGTTCCCATTCAAATGCGGTACAAGATTATATTGCGAGGTGTAGGGGCACGGCACTGCCCATTGGTGTCAACTTAACGTGAAAGCCATGTCCCGCAAGGAACTGAAGTTCCTTGCTAATAGCGAAAGTCTTCTATTGATGACTAAATAATCCGAATAATCTTTAGTCTACTTCAGTAGACTTTAGCTATTAGCCTAGAACTTTAGTTCGAGGCGGGCTAGGAACCTAACAGTGAAGCTACTTTTAGCTTAAGTTGACACCAATAGGCAGTGCCGTGCCCTTACGGGTGTACCTTACGTAAATGAGAACCGCTATAGTACCAACTCCAACACAATCGAAAAGCCAACAAGTCAATAATCGAAGTTTATGTCAACCCCCAATCCTCAAAATCTCACCGCCGAAGAAGCGAAAAAATTACTGAATAAATTTAACTGTCTAGACATCGCGCCCATCCTCAAGCCATCAGAAAAAGCAGTAATTCGTGATGCCCTAATTTTGGTTACTAAACTTGCTGATTATCAAATTTTAGGAATTTGTGCTGATACAGCAGAAGAAGGAATATTAGCAATGAAGACCTATTCTCTAGCTTTGGGTTATGAGCCACCAGACAATTTACTGACACCTGAAGGCCCAGTTTATATCAAATTAAATGGTAAAAATGGCTTGTGTTATCTCGATTCTTATGCTGGACATCATCGTGGCGTACTAGTGTCTTG
Organism: Nostoc sp. UHCC 0251; assembly: GCF_034932245.1. NCBI lineage: Bacteria > Bacillati > Cyanobacteriota > Cyanophyceae > Nostocales > Nostocaceae > Nostoc > Nostoc sp. UHCC 0251. The sequence goes on along the minus strand of NZ_JAYGHD010000178.1, from coordinate 2,147 downwards.
TCAGTCTTACGACGAAGACGGAATCAACGAAATGTATGGACATCTCCCCTTGGATTTATTTGTATAGACCTCGGAGAATGTAGGTAGGGTATGTGCCTTACCTACTAACTAATAATCAATGAAAAGTTTCTAAATTTTATGAGTATTATTACACTACAATCAGTTAAAAAAGACTTTGGCATCAAAGAAGTTTTAAAAGATGCCAGCTTTAGCCTCGATGCTACCGATAAAGTTGGTTTAATTGGTACTAACGGTTCAGGGAAATCAACCCTATTAAAAATGATTGCCGGGTTAGAACCGATTGATAGCGGTCAGATTTTAGTCAACTCTGGTTCTAGAATTATCTACTTACCCCAGCAGCCAGATTTAGATGAAAATCACACAGTTTTAGAGCAAGTTTTTGCCGACAGTGGCGAACACATGGCTTTGGTGCGTGAGTATGAAGAACTCTCAGATAAATTGGCTCACTATCCAGATGATAGCCAACTGATGTCTCGCCTTTCTGTGGTGATGCAAAGAATGGATACAAGCGGTGCTTGGGAATTAGAAACCAACGCTAAAATCATCCTCACAAAATTAGGAATTTCTGACTTTGACGCCAAAATAGGAACTTTATCTGGAGGCTATCGCAAGCGGATTGCTTTAGCATCAGCGTTGCTAGCAGAACCCGATGTTTTGCTCATGGATGAGCCGACAAACCATCTGGATGCTCTTTCTGTAGAATGGTTACAAAGTTATTTAAATCGCTATCGCGGCGCACTTTTTCTCATCACCCACGATCGCTATTTTCTAGACCGCGTTACCAATCGGATCATTGAAATCGACCGAGGCGACATTTACACCTACACAGGTAACTATTCATATTACCTCGAAAAGAAAGCTTTAGCCGAAGAATCTGCCGTAAGTAGTCAACGTAAACACCAAGGGTTGTTGCGGCGCGAGTTGGAATGGCTCAAAAAAGGGCCGAAAGCCAGAAGTACCAAGCAAAAAGCTCGAATTGACCGCGCTCACGCTCTGCGGGATACTGAATTTAAACAAGTTCAGGGTAAAGTTGATATTTCTACAGTTGGTCGTCGCATTGGCAAAAAGGTTATTGAATTAAATAACATTTCTAAAGCCTATGATGGACGTACCCTGATTAATAATTTCACTTACGAATTTAGCCCAGAAGACCGCATTGGCATTATTGGCGCTAATGGTGCTGGTAAATCTACTTTAATGGATATTATTACTGGTCAGATTCAGCCAGATTCAGGTGTTGCAGAAATTGGTACTACAATTCACATTGGTTATTTTGACCAGCATTCTGAAGAATTGCTCACAGCTTTAAACGAAAATCAGCGAGTGATTGACTACATCAAAGAAGAAGGAGAATTTATCAAAATTACCGATGGAACTCAAATTACTGCTTCGCAAATGTTGGAGCGGTTTTTGTTTCCTGGTAATCAACAGTATGCCCCAATTAATAAACTTTCGGGTGGTGAAAAACGCCGTTTATTTCTGTTGCGGGTTTTGATGAGTGCGCCGAATGTGTTGATTTTAGATGAACCGACAAATGATTTAGATGTTCAGACATTGGCAGTACTAGAGGATTATTTAGAAGATTTTGTTGGGTGTGTAATTGTAGTTTCTCACGATCGCTACTTTCTCGATCGCACTATCGACACAGTATTTTCCTTTGAGGAAGGCGGTAATCTGCGGCAATATCCAGGTAATTACTCAGTTTATCTGGACTATAAGAAGGCTGAAGAGGCACAGCAGCAAGCTGCAAACGCTAAGGAGAAGCCCAAAAATGCCGAAGTCCAAAATGGTGCAGCTTCACCCAAGGATGGAGAGAATACCAAGCGGCGGAGATTATCCAATTGGGAGAAAAAAGAATTTGAGCAGTTGGAAGGTAAAATTGCCAAGTTAGAGGCAGAGAAGGCGGAAACCGAGAAAACGCTGGCGAATGTCTCACCGGGGAATTATAGCCAAGTGCAGAAATTGTACGATCATGTAGAAAAGCTCAAGCACGCGATCGATGTGGCGACTGAACGCTGGTTAGAATTGGCGGAGATGGAGTCTTAATAGGCCATGTGCAACTTATTCTTGGAACCCCTCTCCAAACCTCTCCCCGAAACGGAGAGAGGCTTTGATTCTTGCTCCCC
>NZ_JAYGHD010000177.1:0-6421 GCF_034932245.1 Nostoc sp. UHCC 0251 | reverse complement strand
CGTTTTGCAACTTTGTCCCAAATACAGTTGCGAATATCGAAGTAGGTAACGCGGTTGGGAGTTTTGGGGGGTGATTCATACTTAACGGGTTTACCTTTTTCCCAATCAATGCGCGGGAAGTTGGGCTTAATCCGCCCCCACTCCATTGCTTGCCAATTGTTGAAGGGGTCAAGGGATTGAATCCATGTCCCCCCCAGCAATAGATGCTGATATTGCCTTATGTATGCATCCGTGACTCGACCTGCATTTTTGCGAGGGATTTTGTCAGAGATGAACAGGTAGTCGTAGACTGATTCTCCCTCAATGTGGAAGAAGTTGCGCTCAATCAACGCCGGATGAATGGCGCTACCAGTTAGCAACTCATGGTACTCGGCAGGCGTGAGATTGTTTGGGTATTCAATTGTCGCGCTATTCATCGGCTCTCCCCTTGGAGTTCCTTGGAGAAAGCTGTATCTAATCTCAAAGTAATATCGGTGCCCAAACTTTTCCCACTCGCCAACACGATGCCCAAAAGCAATGCTGGAGAAATCAGCAGCAACAAATCTGTTGCTCTAGTTGTTAGCCAAGTTCCCTTAGCTGGGTAAAGACAAAGAGGTAAAGGGGAAAGGTATTTTATCCCTTTCCCTTTTAACCTTTCCCCAATCCTCACCCAGCATTTTTGAGCTGGTAGACCACTAGGCAGGATATTCCTGAAATTACCCGACGCTACAGCACAAAGTTGCCGTACAAAAGCTGCACTTTCTGATCCCAAGGATTGAACTACTGCGCTCTTGGGTTTGCTATTTATCACAATATTTTCCCCTGATAACTCGGTTTACAAGCTTCAGAGGGGGTTGCATCAGTTATCAGTCAACAGTTATCTAATCTTGGATTTTACTCCCAACTGATAACTGGTAACTGGTAACTGATAACTGTTATTCGCGCTGCTACTGCTTTATGCTACAAAATTCAGAATCTTTCTTACTCAAACTTAACCTATTTAAATCTTTTGAATTTCAACAGCAAAAATTACCACACGAAACTGGTGCATTTCGTGTGGCTTCTCGTATAATACGAGAAGCAGCGGATTCAATCTCGTCTGACCAGTCAGTGGAAAAGTCGCCAAACTTTAAAGGCCACTGCTTTGGTTTTAGTGAGATAACCCCGCTCTGAGGTTATATGAAATTTAAGCCACGCACGAAGCGCTACTCCTTAGTGGCGCTTTGTGCGTTAAATTGTCGTACTGTTTTATCTTCACCTCCATACCTCCTATCAATTAGCTTGATTTTACATAACTTGTGGTCTTTCCGTATCTAACGAGATTCTGCAACGTTTTTGTTTGACTCCTCCATATTTACTAGTGTTTGTTTCAGCTTACCCTGATTGGGTAATCACTTTTTCAAGAAGCAACACCTACCGCAGAGGTCGTTTCTGCCTTGGACTTGCACTTAAAAACTTGTATGTTGGGTGACTCTAACACGAACCCAAGCTCATTTGACTGACCAAGTTTGCCAGCAATCGCTGCTACCGAGTGCGGGTAATTACTGGTTACATCGGTCAGTTTATTGTAAATCTTTGGTTTAACTGTGATTTTTGTGATGGGTTTGTCACAGTTTAGATCAAACTGCTGCCAAGCGTTCTCTACGTCCTTGGGCTGTAGCAGTTCGTTGATTTTAATTGTGATTCCTAGTTTGCCTGCAATCATAGTTACCTCTTTTAAGATGCAATAGCTAATGCTGGTAAAGTATCAGATGTATGGACTAGCCCCATCGGATCTGCCGTAATATACTTTTTAATCATTGGTTGTAGAGTGAAACTAATTTCTTTTGTAACTGGGTCTTTGCTGCTTTCAATTAATGACTGTCTTTCAAGTTGTTCTAATGCTTTAATCACCTCTGAAGTAGATACAGGTGTTTCCTGGCTTTGACTTGTATCACTTAATAGTTGTTCAAAACTAACGGGTTTCAAATTTAAGTTTATTTTCTCTGCCAAATAAATCATGATCCACCTCTGAGTTTCACTCAATATTTCGCCAAACATTTCGTCAAGCATTGCTTGAAACTCGCTGCTAACAAAGGTAGTATACTTTCTAAAAAAGTTTTCCGTACTACTAGCAAAGTAGTGGTGAATTTTCTCCACTAAGGTCTCTAATTCCAAAGGATTGCCACGATATGTATGAATTAATTTTTGACACTTATCTTTATCGGTTAGTCCATTAGCAGATAAAAGCTGCATTGCTGCTTCTGAATCTAAACCTTCAATTTTAAGATACTCAATTGGACGTTTAGCCTTCATTAAAGTACCAAACTCTTCAGGGAAAATTCGATTGGTTAGAAGCAGACAGCTTTGGTGTTGCTCCTCCAATAATCGACGAAAGAGTACTTTATACTCTAGCCTCTGCTCTAATTTATTTCTATGGAACAATGCATCAGCCTCATCCAATACCAGCAAACAATTACGTGATTGCAATTGTTTCACCAACACCGAAATCATTGCTTGCGTATATTCAGGTAAATTTGAGGATGGCTCTAGAGGATCAATTAGCTCAATCAAATCAGCTACTAAGTCTTGGACTCGTGGTGCATGAGTAACTGATTTCCAAATTAAACAATCAAATCTAGGTTTAGATTTTATACTAAGTTCTGCTAATAGTTTTGCCGCTAATGCACTTTTTCCAATTCCTGCCACCCCTACTAATGATACACAGCGTTGCTTTACTATTAATTCTTTTAAATGAGCCAGTTCCTGTATACGTCCATAGAAAGTAGATACATTAGGCGGTTGACCCTTAATTTTCTGCATAAAACCAGTGTCAAGAGTGACTTGACCTTGATTTGAAGCAGACTGAGCAGGATACTTTTTAGCTACTTGCTCCAAAAAATATCGAAGCTTCCTTTTTCCCACTCGTTGTCCATCTCCAATTATTTGGGAGAGCAAATCCCATAGCTGAGGAGCTAAACGTCGTTGCAAATAATTAACGCTGTAAGGTGAGTTTTCTGCTATCTCTACAAACTCACGACTATTCCAAGCTCCTTTCATGACAATGATCTCAGCTTCAGATAGATGTCTACCCAGTTTGGCAAACACTAAATCATTCACTGCTACCAAAGCTTCTTCAAAAGTCATTGTTTCTGAAAACCTTTGCTCTGGAGGTTCTTCTTCTGTTGTGATGATGGATAAAAAAGAAGGGACTGAAACTTTTAGTTCCCGTAAGTCATCAAAATCCATGAGTATACTTGTCCTGTTGAGATAGTGAAGTCCCGTAAGGGAAGTTCCATAGATTCAAGTTAATTTAGATAGTATCTTGGATTACACTCAATATTACTAGGTTTTTTCATTTTTGATTGTCTAACTTGAAATAAGTATCAATAGAAATTTCTAATGATGTTACTTATTGCTGAATGAAGGCAAAATGACGATTCGTTTGTTGAAGTAATATTATTTTATAAGTAAATCAGATTAAGGAAGGTAATTTATTATACTAAAGGTTTGTACAATATTACTAAAACAGCTTATTTTTTTTACTGACTAGCAGTAATTAAATAACAAGGGCTAAATTAGTGATAGATATGTAGAATAAGGCTTGGTATAGGTTCGCAGCGTTATTAATTTACTTAGATACCTAAGATTTAGTTATTGAATTGTTCGCAATTTCATAGAAAGCTAGGGTTAAACAATTGATACTTATCTAGTAATAAGTAAGTAATACTTATGTATAAGTTTCCTTAATATGTCGTCTTACTGTATTAATCCACTTTGTGACCATCGTCAAAATCCTGATGACATAGAACACTGCCTCTCTTGTGGCACTTCACTGCTAATTAACGACCGCATCCGTCTAGTCAAACCACTGAGGCCACTTACCGATGATCCGTTTAATTATTTTGAAGTTTTTGAAGTAGATGATGCTGGTACTCGTTGGAACCCTGTGCGTAAGCAACGAGTCATCAAAGTTCTGAAATGGAAATCGCCTAAATTAGTTAAATTAATTGAGCAGGAATCTCTTACTCTGCAACTAATTCAGCATCCAAATATTCCTGAAAGTACTTTAGATGATTTTTTTACTTTTGTTCCTAAAAATAGTCCCTTAACGCTGCGTTGCTTAGTTATGGATAAATTTGAGGGACAAAACTTGGAGCAATGGATAGAATTTAATGGGAAAATTTCACAATCTCTAGCATTAGAATGGCTTAAGCAGTTAGTTGAAATTCTTGATACAGTACACCGATCTAATTTTTTTCATAGAGATATCAAACCTTCTAATATAGTTCTCCAACCAAGTGGTCAACTGGCATTAGTTGATTTTGGTACTGCACGGCGAGTGACTGACACCTACTTGGCAAAAGTTAGTGGAAGCGGGGGAACTAGTGCAGGTAGGGAAGGAATATATGAAATTACCTCTGTCATTACGCCTTGTTACACTCCAATAGAGCAAATCAATGGTCGGGCAGTACCTCAATCGGATTTCTTTTCCTTGGGTTGTACTTTTGTAAATCTAGTTACTGCAACTCCTCTAAGTAACCTACCAACAGAGGAAAAAACAGGAAACCTGATTTGGAGAAAAGATGCACCGCAGATTGACAAACCTTTTGGTGATTTCATTGATGAGTTGATGGCTCCCTTGCCGGGGCAGCGGCCGCAAACGACTGAAGTAATTTTGCAGCGGTTAGAAAAACTGCCTAAGCAAATTAAAAATTATAGATTAGCTAATTCCAAAGTTTTTAAATATAGCAAATATACATTGATGGTTTTGGGATTTGTTGGGGGTGTCTTTCTATCTATACCTCTAGCAGCTAACTATCTAGTAACTCAAGGACAAAAGTTAGAAGCAGCAAATAATTCTCAGGGAGCACAAGAGTCTTTTGACTCAGCTATAAAAATTTATCCTCAAGTTAAAAATTATATTTCCAAGTTTTATTTTGATAAAGCATCTCGTAGTACTCAAAACCTGCGCTCTGCGAAAAAGTATTATGAATTATCAATAAAATATAATAATCAGGATGTAGACACTTATAATAATTTAGCATTTGTTTGCCAGTTATTAAATGAGTTTGAATGTGTAACAACAAATTATGAGAAAGCTTTGAAGTTGAAGCCTGATAGTTGGTCAGGACATTATGGATTAGGAACGTTTTATGATGACCAAGGAAAAAAAGATTTGGCAGAGCAGCAGTATCAGTTGGCTATAAAAAGTAATAGCCAAGCAATTCCAGTTATTAATAATCTGTCAAGATTGAAAAATCTAAAAGGTGACTATAATGCGGCGATTGCTCTTGCACTACAAGGGTTACAAAAATCTAAAGAACCAAAATTACAAGCTGCATTGTATAAAAATTTAGGTTGGGCGCTTTTTGAGCAGAAGAAGTTGGGTCAAGCAAAGGAATATTTACAAAAAGCCGGACAATTAGATCCTCAAAGAGCAGACACTTACTGTTTGCTGGCACAAGTTCAAGAAGCTTTGGGTGATAACGATAATTCCTGGCTTAATTGGGAAGCCTGCTTGATACTTGAGTCGAAAGTGCCAGAAGTCTTTCGTTGGCGGGGGGATGTATTACAAAGAATTAGACTTAAGCCTGATTCTCGACAGATCAGAACAAACTCATAACAGGCTTTGACGCTACCAACTAAATTTTATGCTTTATTTATTCTCTACTTACATTAAACTACAAAAAAGTAACTAGTTTTTTAAGAAGTTGTAATGCTTACCGTACCTAGCCTAATTAAAAAAGCCTTTGCAGTCCGACTTACAACCCTGGTATCAATACCAACACTAATACTTTTGTTGGCTAGCAGTGCATGGGGACAGCAACGAATATTACAAAATAATTTATGTGATGAACCAAGTGGTCGAGTTTATAGCACGGGCGATCGCTTCCTAAAAACAGGAAGATATTTGTGTCTGGGAGAGCGGATCAATCCTCAAAACGGAAGCGCAGTCAAAGTTCTCTGTTTCTTAAATCGAAAAATTCTGTATTTGAAGCAGAGCACTGTTTTTAATACACAAATATGTGCGTCACCACCTAACGAAGCTGTACAGTGTTCAGTATTAAATATAGTTCCTTGTCCACATGACTATAAGGGACCAGATGATGAAAAAAATGCGCCGATTGTAACTAGTCCTTACGGCAGTTCAATTATAGATAATAGACCAGAAATTTCTTGGCGCTCAGTGGCAGGCGCTGATAGCTATACAGTAGTAGTAAAAGGCAACGGTGTTAACTGGGAAACGGATGTAGTAAATGCTACTCATCTATCATATCCGAAAGAGCAAAAAGAATTACAGTATGGCAACACTTATACAATCACTGTAATTAGTAACTATGGTGGCCAACCCCTGAATTATAGTCCCTTAGTAGTCCATCTTTTACCTCTTGATGATGTTCAGCAGGTGCGATTCGTTCACTCGAAATGAATAGAAATATTCAGGGATGGGTGACATTTG
>NZ_JAYGHD010000176.1:0-6496 GCF_034932245.1 Nostoc sp. UHCC 0251 | reverse complement strand
GGGTTTTCGGAGTATCAGAATTATGTTTCTTCCAAAAGTGGATGCTCCCGAATTAAAGTTAACGTAATTTCCAAAAAGTTAAAAGCGCCAAAATAATCGATATCAATATCAATTCTGCTCACTGCATTTAAGAACTATCTTTGTGCAGACATTTGTCTTGCATATTTATGGGGAGAGAGAGGTTGCCGACGGCAACCTCTCTCTCCCCATAAAATGATTATCATTTTTATTGACTGTATATTTTATTCTCTGGAAGTCCCTAATCAATCTATTTAAACAAAGGACTAGAGAACAATCGCTTTTTAGGCAATGTTACCAGAATCGTAGAGTTGAATGTTACAGCTACTACCTGATGAAAATTGAAAATCGTATTTTTTACCTGCTGTTAGGGTGTAAGCTTGATTTTGAATACCTACCTGGCAGAAACTCTTATCGTAATCAATTCTACCTTGATCTTCTCTTGCGAAAAAGGTTTGAGACGCCCCTGGATTAAGTCGATAATCTCTCGTTAATTCGCCATAGTTTAAGTCCAAGTAAATAGGTGCATTAGTACTATTGGACAGCATAATCGGAGATTCTTGTGATACTAAAAATGTTGTTGCTTGACCACCACTAATTGTTTCAGCATTAGTCTCTTTTATTTCTTCAAACAAATCGGTATTTAGTTGGAGGTGTTTATTAATTAACATCTTTCTTGTCTCCTATTTTTTGCTGTGAATGATGTTCATGTAACAAAACCTGAGTTCGGGTTAAGCCCAAAGCTGTAACCCTTGTGGAATCTTGCTTTTCTCATTTACTGAATCATCTTGAATTTGCAATAAGGTTAGTTGTTGAGGATATTTTCAACTACTGTGCTTATTGACTTTAGGCTTGGAGGTTTTGCATCAGAAAGCAACGACAAATCAAAACTTTTGAGCATTTCTTGTCCCGAACTCACGTTAACAAACGTTTAGAAGTAGGGCGTGTCTGCAAACTACAGAATCAATAATTCTGAGTTTCTAGATCTCACTTGTAATTATGCCTTTCTTTTTACGCAAGATGTCCGGTTTTCGTAAAAATGTTTACAAAATTGATTTTACAGACAGACAGGGTAAGCGCATCTTAATTTACGTGAGTTCGACGAACTAAAAAATGGCAGGAGGCAGTGCAGGCAAATCTTTTGGATAAATGTCAATCGACGGTTTATTAGGAAAATAGGCGTAAGCAGCCAAACCAGCCATCAGATTGACCAAAAAGTTAAACATACTGCGATGTCGAGAGTGCTCAATTTGACACATATTTTTGAGATGGTCGTTAACAGACTCAATTAATGCCCGTTTGCGTAAAAGAATTTTATCAATCAGTTTTACCAAACGGTTGTTCATCTTCTTTTTAGATTTAGTAACTAACTGTAACCCTCGTTGATATAGTTCCTCAAAAAGTTTTTGTGATATATATCCCCTGTCACCAAATAGTTTACCAATCAAGTCCTTAGTCATGTCTGGGACTGGTTGACGGTCATCAACATTTGCAAGAGTCAGTTTGAATGCCAATAATTCTCCACAGTCGTTAATAATTAAATGAAGTTTAAAACCGAAGTGCCACCCCACCGAATTATTACCCCATTTAACTAATCCTTTAAACACTTTATGGGCATGAGAGCGACAATTGTGGCAAACATCTATTGGGGTCGAATCGATAAAACTAATCCCTGTAACCTCTCCCGTGCGTGTATGTAAGAAACAACACAATAACATTAAACACCAAGGCATCAGTTCCACAAACCTTGTGTAGCTGACCAAGTTGGGAAACGCCTCACGCCAGCTTTGTAGCACGTGCAACGTGTAAAACTCCTTGAAAGTCTTATAACCACTACCATGAAACGCAATTACTATTGTCATCACTTCTGATAAATGCATCTTCGAGCGACTACGACGCTCTCCCTTTGTAGATGGTAACTGTGGTACTTGTTGCCACAAGTTCTCCCAGTGGTTGCAAAAATCATCCACGTCCCAGAAAATTTGTGTGATGTCGAGGCGAGATACAATCAGTAGATCAAAAACTTTTGTAAGTTGACGAAATAATCAGAGTTTCAGCCGGCGCTTTGGGGCTGATGATCGCGATCGCTTGCACCGCACTCTTAACCAACCAACAACGCCCATTCCTTAAAAAGCAGACTCTAACAGGATTGCGGCAAATTGTGTTTCTAAACTCAAATGAACGGCTGGTAAGGATTCTGGAAAACTTTTCGATCTACTGACAATGGTAGACATAGCCGAGACCTGATTTTTATTTGATATTTTTAGTCTCGGCGTTTTTTTGTGACTTTTTTCTCCATTCTCAATCAATCTTAGCGATGCCTGCGGCGGGCGTAGCCATCGCTCTTTACCCGGATTTCTCACACTTTATATCTAGCAAGCTTTTTGGCTTTTTATAACCGTCGAACTCACGTTAATTTAGGTGAGTCAGAGCAATCTTGGCTGCGGGTGTGGGGATATGCTGGTTAAGCAAAGAGCTAGCTAGTCAGCCTGACACCATAGTGTTTCGACTCCCTTCCCTACGGGACGCTACGCGTAGCTTGCTTCCACAAAGTGGTACGACTACGCTCAGGGCAAGCTGCTCAACAACCGGGCAGAAGAAACAAAACAGATCGCACAGCGTGTCGTAGACAAGGGGATTCTTACCTCTCCTGTTTTGGCAGCCCTGAACTCTCGTTCAGTGGGATCTTAAGCAAAGAAAATTAAGACGTTGGTCACAAATGTCTTGATGTTCTCTATGGATAAGGTAATGTTGGTAAGTTTGTAAAACAAGATAGGCAACAATCAGTGTAACAGTGTAACTCAAAGAGGCTTATTGCCTATTGCCTTCCTACACAAATAATTTCTCCAAATCAAATCGGATCGCTATAGTCGCCCAGTGAGTAATAAATTAGACTTTTTAAACAACCCTTAAGATTCAAAATTTAAAATCTTGTTCTCTATATTTTACTAATAATTACCACATGAAAACACTAATTATCGACAACTATGACTCGTATACCTTTAATCTTTATCAATTAATTGCAGAAGTCAATGGAGAGTATCCCACTGTAATTTGCAACGATCAATTTGCATGGGAAGAAGTGCAGCAGTGGGAATTTGACAACATTGTAATTTCACCAGGGCCTGGTCGCCCTGAAAATCCCAAAGATTTTGGCATTTGCTATCAAGCAATTCAAAATACCCAAGTACCCCTTCTCGGTGTTTGTCTGGGACATCAGGGGCTTGGTCATGTGTTTGGAGGAAAAGTTATTCATGCCCCAGAGGTACGGCATGGTCGGCTTAGTCAGGTTTATCATACTGGAACTGATTTGTTTGCCGGAATCCCTTCACCTTGTTCTGTGGTGCGCTACCATTCCTTGCTAGTTGCAGATGACCTACCGAACTGTTTAGAAAAAGTGGCGTGGACAGAAGACAATCTAATCATGGGAATACGCCATCAGTCTCTACCACTATGGGGCGTGCAGTTCCATCCAGAGTCAATTTGCACTCAGTATGGACATACCTTATTTGAGAATTTTAAAGAGATTACTCTTAAATTTGTTCAAGAGCGCGGTAAAGGTTCCACAAAGCAGTATTGGACAAGAAACAGCCAGACTGCTCCTTTATCGATCAGTTCTTCTTGCCAAACACAGCAGCAGAAATTTGAACTTTGTACGCACAAGCTGAATATATGTCCTGATACCGAGCAGATGTTTGTGCATTTGTTTGGCAAATCACCGAATGCTTTCTGGTTAGACAGCAGCCGTGTTGAACCCGGTCTTGCTCGCTTTTCCTTCATGGGAGATAGCAGCGGGGAAAATAGTCTGCTGATTCGTTATCAGACCCTATCCCAAGAACTCACAGTCACAAATTCTAATACCATCACCCGTAGGATAGAGGGGATTTTTGAGTATCTCAAGCGGGAACTGGAACAACGCCGCTGTGCATCTGACGATCTCCCCTTTGATTTTAACTGCGGCTTTGTGGGTTACTTTGGCTATGAATTAAAAGCAGAATGTGGTTCTCAATTAAACCACACCTCTAGCTTACCCGATGCCATGTTTCTCTTGGCTGATCGGATGATTGCAATTGACCACGAGGAGCAAACCCTTTATTTACTGTGCTTAATTCAGGCGGGACAAAAAGCCTCAGCCGAAGCCTGGTTTAAATTAATTAGACAGGAGATTGACCACCTCCCCCCCCTGTCACCTGTGCTTCCTGAGAAGAAAGAGACATCTGTAATCTTCCGATTAAGCCGATCGCAAAGGACTTATTTTCATGACATTGAGAAATGTTTACAAGAAATTCACGAAGGAGAAACCTATCAAGTTTGTTTGACAAACCAAATTTACACAGATGCGACCCCTGAGCCACTAGTATTTTATCGTTCATTACGCCACATCAATCCTGCTCCGTACTCTGCATTTTTACGCTTTGGCGATGTAGCGATCGCCTCTTCATCCCCAGAGCGATTTCTACGCATTGATCGCCAAGGTTGGGTAGAAACAAAGCCGATCAAAGGAACATTGCCACGAGGAAAGACACCCGACGAAGATTTTATCCTGCGTGAACGATTGCAAAACAGCGAAAAAGACCGGGCTGAAAATCTAATGATTGTGGATTTGCTTCGTAATGATTTGGGACGGGTTTGTGCAGTTGGTACTGTCCATGTTCCTAAATTAATGGATGTGGAAACCTATGCCACAGTACATCAACTGGTGACGACGATTCGCGGTCAATTACGCGTCGGTATGAGTGCCATAGACTGCATTTGCAATGCTTTCCCCGGTGGTTCCATGACAGGCGCTCCCAAACTAAGAACTATGGAAATTATTGATCGATTAGAGCAAGAAGCGCGGGGAGTGTATTCAGGAGCGATCGGCTTTTTGGGATTGAATGGATCAGCTGATTTGAATATTGTCATTCGTACCGCTGTACTGACCACCGAGCAAACCTCTATTGGCGTTGGCGGTGGTATTGTAGCACTGTCTGACCCCCAAATGGAATTTCAAGAAACAATGCTGAAAGCCAAAGCATTAATTCACGCCATGTTGATGGCAACTCAAGGAGAATTTGATCCTAACCAATATTACATCCAGGGAACAGAAGCAGAGGTTGTTGATAGCTTTAAAAAAGTGTGGACATAGCCGCATAAAGGCGTTGCTGAATCAAAGTATGAATCGTGCGATCGCCTGTGGCTTTGATGTTAAAGCTGCGGGCGATCGCTTCGTGCTTTGTTAATTCAACCATAAGGCTGAATATCTCCTCACAATTCAGATAGGATTGCTATCCAAACGCACTTTATGAAGTTTTATTGCTTTAAAAAATAATGGCTATAACCTAATGCTGGCAAAAGTTACAGATGTTTTTTGGGTAAACAACAGTTTTTACATGGGGACAAGTGCATAAATAAAAAAACACCATCCCATTAACTCTGATGAAAGGGTTCAAAACCAAAGAGGTAAAGCAAGCGAACTAAATTTAATGTCATTAATCACATTGCCAAGGCTTAGTTCAGGCTTTGATTAAAGTCTGACGGGGCGACAAAGATGGCTAGGATACAGATAAAATGAGTCTCATAGCCCTCTGTCCCTGTTGATAATACTTGCGCTTGTTAGAATTTAATCTCAATAATAGCTCGACTAATTCCTTACAATTGTCTACAAAATTAATCCAAGTTTGCCCATATAAACCAATATAAAAACTACTATGCCGTCTTTCGGTACGCCCATATTCTTTAATACGACCTACGTATTTCTGTACGCCTTTACGTTTAATTTATTGCCCTTGTATTGTGGCAGAAGTGTAAGCAATTGATAGGGAGCATCCACTTTTGGAAGATTTATCATTTATGGGAAAATATAAAGGGAAATAACCCTGTGCGATCGCTGACAATGAACCAAGAGAAACAAGAACGGATCAAAGCCTGCTTAAAAGAATTGTCAATACTACTGTATGAAGAAGCAGACAAAAGTAAGCTGACAGACCTTGAAGGCATAGAAAAAACGGTTCGTAGTCAAGTATTAGAACTAGTCAGCCCAGAAATAGCCCTTTTTTTATTGAACAAAAAACAGGAACAAAAGTAGGTAAAACCAGGAAAATAAAAAGCCTAGTAGGGGAATTGACTCTTAAAGCTAAACAGATACAGAGACTGGGTTTGAAGCCAAGGAGGCAGATTTTGTCCATTGCTTCAAAAGTGCTGTTTGAGGCTATCAGCGAGTGTTTCATACCAAAAAGCAGAGATCGAGATTGAGGCATTGACAGGAGTAAAAGTGGGTCACTCAACGCAACAACAACTAGTGCTGTCACAAGATTTTCAATTACCACTTGCTAAACAATCAGTTTCAGAAGTTAGCGTAGATGGAGGAAAAGTCAGACTTAGGGGTAAACCGAAAGCAGGCTGTCACTGGCGAGACTATAAAACCGTTCGTCTGCAAGGGACCTCAGAGGGTGACAACCTACCTATAAAGGTTGTTGCATAAGGGATAGGGCATAGA
>NZ_JAYGHD010000175.1:0-6568 GCF_034932245.1 Nostoc sp. UHCC 0251 | reverse complement strand
TCATCAAAAGAAGACTTTCGCTATTAGCAAGGAACTTTAGTTCCTTGCGGGACATGGCTTTTACGTTAAGTTGACACGTATGCTCTCCCTGCTCACCTCAACATATAACTTTCTCTTTTCCAAACCGTATTGAGCCGCCCCCGATTTTAAATAAACCAGCCCCCAAAAAATCCAGTAGGGACTTAATCATTTGACAATTTTTTAATAAAGTCGAACTCAGTGAAATTACGCTAACGCTTTTAACTAATATTGTCATTAATTAAAGTAAGTTCGTTGAACTGGGTACTGGAGATTGGGTAATGGGTACTAAGGAATGGGAAGAAACAAAATAAGGACTTCTTTTTTAAGAATCCTCAATCTCAAATCTTTAATTCCCAATCCCTAATCCCCAGTCCTCAGTCCCCATTACCCAGTCCCCAAAATAAGGATGAAAGCACCATTACCTGATAACGAAGCACAGAGAATTGAGACGCTTTTGCAGTATAAGATTCTCGACACGCCATCTGAAGCAGCTTTTGACGACGTAACCCATTTAGCCTCGTATATTTGTCAGGCTCCGATTGCTTTAATTAGCTTAGTTGATACAAACCGTCAGTGGTTCAAGTCAAAAGTCGGAATGGAAGCCCTAGAAACACATCGAGATTTCGCATTCTGTGCCCATGCTATTCTCCAGCCTGATGTTTTGGTTGTGCCTGATGCAACACGTGACGCAAGGTTTGCCACTAACCCACTGGTAACATCTGACCCAAATATTCGTTTTTATGCTGGTGTACCTCTAACTAACCCTGAGGGATACGCACTAGGAACCCTATGTGTGATTGACTACGTACCACGAGAACTGAATCCAGATCAGATAGAGGCATTACGAACCTTAGGTCGTCAAGTCATCAAACAATTGGAATTGCGCCGAAATTTAGCAAGTTTGGTATTTGCGACCAACAAAGGCAAACAGACGCAGAGGGGACGCAAGCAATTTTTCAAAAACATTGCAGCAGGTTTTGGTTTAGCGTCGGCAATTTTAGTTTTGATTGGTGTGGTTTCTTATCAAAATACAAGAGTAACTACTAATAATCGCAGTATAGTAAAAAATACTTATAAAAAAATCAACAGTGTAGAAGAATTACTGTCTCACCTTAAAGATGCTGAGACTAGACAAAGTAGTTACATCCTCACTGGAAAACAAATTTATCTCAAACCTTATCAAGCAGCACTTGCTAACGTCGATCAAGAAGTTGCCAAGCTGAAGAGTTTAACAACAGATCAACCGAATCAACAAAAGCAGATCGCAACGCTTGAATCTCTGATAACTGCTAAAATTACTGACCTCAAACAAACTATCGACTTGCGCCAAGACAAGGGATTAGAAGCGGCATTGCAAGTACTAGTGAGAAATGAAAATCTCATGGATGATATCCGCAAGGTGATCAATGAGATAGAAAACGAGGAAAGGAGACAACTCCAGCAGCAGTTCCAAGCAAAAAAAGCTAGGAATCGCAACACAATTCTGACACTTGCGATCGCTATCTGCATAAGTTTTATTGTTCTTGCCATAATTTACTACTTCATCTATCGTGAAGCCATAAAGCAGAAGAGAACAGAAGAAACCTTAAACCAAGAACGCAACTTTACCTCAGCAGTCCTTGATACAGCTGGCGCGTTGGTAATAGTTCTCGATTCTCAAGGGCAAATTGTTCGTTTCAATCAAGCTTGTGAGCAAATAACAGGTTACTCCTTCGATGAGGTGAGGGGTAGGTATTTCTGGAACTTGTTCTTACTTCCTGAAGAGGTGGAGTCAGTCAAAGCAGTTTTTGAGCAATTGCTAACTGGTAAAGACTTCCTGGAGCACGAAAACTATTGGGTAATGAAGGATGGCAGTCGCCGACTAATTGCCTGGTCGAATACCTTCTTAAAAGACTATGAAGGAGTAGTGGAATACGTTGTTGGCACTGGCATTGACATCACTGCTCGTAAACGATCGCAACAGCATCTAACTGCACAATATGCTACAACCTGCGTTTTAGCGGAGTCCGCCACAGTCAGCGAAGCTACTCGCCAAACCCTGCAAGGAATCTGTGAGAGTTTGGCATGGGATTTGGGTGAAATCTGGATGGTGGATGAGCAAGCAAATGTGCTGCGTTTTCTCGATATGTGGTGTGGGGCATCCCTTGATTTGCAAGACTTTGAAGTACTGAATCGGCAAACCACGTTTCTACCAGGAATTGGGCTGCCTGGTCGGGTTTGGGCTAGTTCTGAACCTGTTTGGATCACTGATGTTGTTAAAGAACTCAGTTTCTCCCGCTTTAAAATTAACGCTCAAGTAGGACTACACGCAGCTTTTGGTTTTCCGATTCGCAGCGGTCACAAAATCCTTGGTGTGATTACCTGCTTTAACCGTGAGATTCAACCGCCTGACCAAGATTTGATCAAAACAATGAATTCTATTGGTGAGCAAGTAGGGCAATTTATCCAGCGTAAACAGGCTGAAGAAGAAATACAACGCCAAAACTTGCGATCGCAATTATTTACCGAAATCACCCTCAAAATTCGCCAGTCTTTGCAAATCGAAGAAATTCTCCAAATCACCGTCGAGGAGGTACAAAAGATTCTCAAGACTGACCGAGTTTTAATCTATCAGCTTTTACCAGATGAGTCTGCAACTACCGTGATTGAAGCAGTAGTTTCTGGCTTACCAGCAATCAAAGAGCAAAGCATTACTCATCCCTACTTCCAGGCGGAATATCTACAACAACACTATTTACAGCAGTACCGTCAAGGACAGATTTTAGGGCTAGCTAACTTGGATTTGCTGGAAGTTGAACAAAAGCATCTGGAATTAATGCAACAGTTTGGGGTCAAAGTCAATTTGGTTGTGCCCATTCTTGTCAAAGAAGAAGTTCGTGGTTTGCTCATAGTTCATCAATGCGATGATTCCCATCACTGGTCTAGCTTTGAAACTGATCTTTTGCGGCAAATAGCCGACCAAGTAGGTATTGCCTTAGCCCAAGCCCAACTATTAGCAGCAGAAACTCGTCAGCGACAAGAACTTGAAATTGCCCGTCGCCAAGCCGAATTAGCTTCTCAGACTAAAAGTGCCTTTTTGGCAAATATAAGTCATGAAATTCGGACTCCAATGAATGCTGTTTTGGGGATGACCAGTTTAGTGTTAGATACTCCTTTAGACTCAGAACAGCGAGAATTTATTGAAATAATTCGTAGTAGTGGAGACGCGCTTTTAAGTTTAATCAACGAAATTTTGGATCTTTCCAAACTTGAGGCTGGAGAGATGGCTCTCGAAACTCTAGATTTTGACCTATCCACTTGTGTGGAAGAAGTGGTGGAATTATTGGCTCCCTCAGCCCATAACAAGGGATTAGAAATTGCCACACTGATTGAGCATAACGTTCCCACCCAGGTTAAAGGAGATGCTGGTAGGCTGCGGCAAATTCTGATGAACTTAATCAGCAACGCTATCAAGTTCACTAGCGCCGGCGAAGTATTAGTGCAAGCCGAATTGCGATCGCTTTCCTCTACTACAGCCACCATCCATTTTGCCATCACAGATACAGGACTTGGCATTAGCCCTGAAGACCAACGCAAACTCTTTATGCCATTTACCCAAGTAGATGCTTCGACTACTCGCAAGTATGGTGGCACTGGTTTAGGATTAGCCATCTGTAAACAACTTGTAACCTTGATGGGAGGAGTAATTGGGGTAGAAAGTCAAATGGGGAAAGGATCTAAGTTTTGGTTTGAGGTGCTGTTTATGAAGCAAGTTGAGCCTGTTTTGCCAAAATGCGATGGCTTTGCCAACGCTAAGAGCGAACGCGGACTTTTGAACAATCGCCGCTTGTTATTGGTGGATAACAACGTTACTAATTACAAAATTATCTACCATCAAGCTACTTATTGGGGAATGCGGGTAGATCAAGCTGACAGTATTGCTGCTGCCCTGAAAGTTATTCAAAAAGCTTATGAGCAGGGGAAATCCTATGATGTCGCCTTGGTTGATATCAACAATGACATGACAATAGAAGAACAAATTAAAGCCAATTCTGCAATTGCTGAGATACCTTTGATTATGCTCACCTCTACTAATCAACGGGATGAAGTACAGCAGGCGCTCAAAATCGGATTTGCTACTTGTTTGGTCAAACCTATTAAGCCATCACGGCTCCTCAATGCGATTATGACTATTTTAGAATCTCAGTCTGAATCAGAACAAGGGGGTGGCTGGAGGCTAAAGGCTACTGAAGAAATTCAGAGTACAGGAACTTCAGGCATTCTTACCTCTTCTTCCCCTAACTCCTCTACTAAATCCAAGTTAAGAATTCTCTTAGCTGAAGATAATTTGGTGAATCAGAAAGTAGCCTTGAAGCAACTCGATAGTTTGGGTTACAAAGCCGATGTCGTTGCTAATGGCCAGGAAGTTTTGCAGCTATTAGAAAAAATTCCTTACGATTTGATTCTCATGGATTGCCAAATGCCAATCCTCGACGGTTTAGAAACCACAAAAGAAATTCATCGTTGGCAAGATGATACTTTTGCTCTGCGTCGCCGTCCTGTGGTAATTGCGATGACTGCTAATGCGATGAAAGAAGACGAAGAGATGTGTCTCAATGCCGGAATGGACGACTATCTGAGTAAGCCAGTGTTTAAAGAAAAATTGGCTGCAACCCTAGAGCATTGGACAGGTGTGATCCTTTCAAAACAAGAGGCAGTTGCATATGAGCAGACAGTTACCACTAATCTAGGAATCGATTGGGAACACTTGCATCGGATATCAGGAAATGACCCAGAATTTGAATTAAATCTATTGCAAGTATGCGTTGAAGATATTAAACCTCGTTTAGAGATAATTATTGCAGCGATCGCATCTCATGACTTTGGGAAAATTACACGAGAAGTTCATCACCTTAAAGGTGCTAGTGTCAACATTGGAGCCACAGCTATGTATCTAGCAGCTGACAAACTAGAACGATTGGCTTACCATCAAGACCTTATAGATGCTACTAACTTAATTTTAGAGTTAAAAGAATTTGTTAACCGCATTCAAGATTTTTTAATCAGAAAGCAAGTAACAAATCGCACTTTGTTATCAATCAAAAATGATGAGGCATAAATCCAATTCGCAATTCGCAATAAAAGGTTACAAATTATCTTTAAAGGAAACCTGCATAAAATCTTCTTACATCTCCAGCAACTTTAGCTGATATAGTAGCTGATACCGTCGGTACTTGGCGATTTATTAATTTTGAATCCCATAAATGAATTTAGTTGCTCTGCATCCAAATTATTTTTTGGTCAAAAGACACAAGATAGTAGAAAAACAGTTTTGATATCTGGCTTTGAACAAGTAGCAAACTGCTATAGTTTCCACTGGAGATTTTGGATAATGCGTTCATTTCGGAAGTACCACCGGACTCTAGCGATTATTTTGGCTTTACCGCTTGCTGTAACATTGTTAACTGGAATTGCAACTACGCTGGTAGGTGAGTGGTCAGCTAACATTGGAGTTGAGCGTAGTCTACTACTTTCGATTCATCGTGGTGAAATCTTCGGTTTACAAGGAATCTACCCGATTTTGAACGGACTAGGACTATTAGGATTGGTGGTTACTGGATTAAGTATGACTAGTTTGTTTGGTAGGAAAAGGCCAAAATCCGAGAGAGATTAGAAAAAGATATAATTTCACTTCCCGTGCGATCGCAGTCTTTTAAAATATAAAGACAAGTCGGTTCCCAATACTGCTCGGTTAAGGATTTTTAACTTGGAATTGGGTTTGGGGAAAAGGTTAAAGGTTAAAGGTTAAAGGTTTTTTCTTTCCCCTTCCCCTTTTCCCCTTAACCGACAAGTATTGAGTCGGTTCCCATATCTACAAAAACAGAGATTTAACAGTCACATCCTTCAGGGTGATAGTGAAGTTACGCTGTTCTGTTGTGGCAATGAATGAAACGATCGCTTCACACGCCACGGCTACGGTTAACATTACTAAGTTTCGTGTCAGGGGATAATCACATACATCATCATTAACCTCAGAAGGAACGCGATAAACGTCATTCCAAATCACTTCTGCATAATCAGCCGATAACCCAGCATGAAGACAAGGAATGCTTAATTGTTCAGCATAATCTTTCACTGCTTGACGTGCCACACTATTATCAAAAACATCGATAATTAGCTGGCTGTCTTTGAGTAGTTGAGTTGTATTTGCTGGTGTCAACTCCTTTGTTTTGGCATCAACTTTAGTACCAATTGCTCGATATAAATTGTTCGCCAAAATTTTCGCTTTGAACGCTCCAACATCGGAACGGTAATAAGGCTGAGTTGAAAGGTTACGCTCCTCAATGCGATCGCGATCTATCACTGTAAGTTTATCAAAACCAGACCGAGCTAAGTTTTCCGCAATGTTAGCTCCTAATGCTCCAGCGCCACAAATGGTTACAGGGTAATTTTTTAGCTTTGCCATCACAGCATTGGTGCGGTAAAGCTGTTCGTGAAAAAAGATACTCATAATAATTCGTAATTCGTAATGACGCTCCTGCGTCGCTAACGCTGCGCTAACGTAATT
>NZ_JAYGHD010000174.1:0-6676 GCF_034932245.1 Nostoc sp. UHCC 0251 | reverse complement strand
CACAAAAACTGCATGAACAAAAACCGCCTAAAAACCCACAAAGTCAACAGCCTAGGCTCTGCCTCTTGTCAAGCTACTGGAGGCGGAGCCTACCAGAATGGGTTCCCAGCCTCTAGGCTGGGAACCAGTCAGAGTAAGGGCTGTATCTTTTCTTAGTGCCATTCGCCCTTAACCCAAGCGTATTGACCTATCAGGCATAAGAGATTTTGGCGAAGCTGCCCCAATACCTTTCGGTTAAGGAGTTTCTTGGTTGAGGCAGACAGGGGTACAGAAGCAAAAGAGAAGCAGGAGGAGAAATTGCTGAACAATAACCCTCTTGCTTCCCCTGCTTATCCGAACCGTATTGGAAGCAGCCCCAGCCGCCCAAAGCGCCATATCTGTTTAATTTTTCATCACCGCGTCCAATAGCACATTGGCATCAAAGCGGACTACATCAGTGCAAGGTAGCCCCGTTTCTGCTATTGTTTGAGCGATGCTTTCCTGAGCCGCAGACTCATCTAGATGGGCTGTGTTAAGTGCTATACCCACTACAGGAACGTTTCCAAAAGCGCCACCAGCACTAGCGACAGTTTCATAAAGCCGGATTACTTCTGGTAAAGGTGGAATTGGTACATGGGGATTATTGCGGTTATGAGTTTGTCCCGCCCGATGTACTAAGACCAGTTGAGTTGGTTGCGAACCACGGATCAATGGTAGAGTTGCCGTTGAACCGGGATGTAGCAGCGAACCTTGTCCTTCAATGTGCAGGATGTCGTAGTTTTTGCCATAGCGCATGACTATTTGTTCCACAGCACCAGCGGCAAAGTCTACCCGCACGGCATCTAAAGCCACACCGTCCCCTTCTAACATCACCCCAGTTTGGCCTGTGGCGAGGAATTTAGAACGCCAGCCCCGCAGTTTTGATGCCCAATGTAACTCTAGGCTTGTTGACATTTTACCGATCGCCATGTCGGTTCCCACTGTCAAAATCCGCCGACAGGGAAGGGTGCGTGCCATTCCACTAGCAACACTTATATTAGATGGCTCTTTGCGTATATCCCAAATTAGTTGCCCTGGTTTGAGCAGTGCATTTAACTCTGGTATGTTCGCCATTGGTGTATGTAAACCATTTACCAGCGTCATTCCAGCTTCTAGGGCGTCTTTGATTTCTATCCAGTAATCATCTGGTACAGCACCACCTCCTGGAGCAATGCCAATTACCAAAACTTCCGGCTTGTACTCCAGAGATGCAGCTACAGATGCCACAATCGGCACATCACGCTTGATACCTGTTAACTCTGGTAAGGATTTGCCAGCACACTCGCGATCAATTACGGCTACGATTGGGGCTTCACTATAACGTAAAATAGATAACCCCGTTTTGCCCTGAGTTCCAGTAGTTCCTTCATGTAGCAAGATAGCTACTCGTTGATTAAGTGGTAGTCGCACTATGTTGTACCCCTAAACCTGGTAAATCGTTTGGCAAAACCCTCCCTTCTTTTAGCAATGCACCCATAAAGGGATCATCGATTAAGTTGAGGTGACTGTCTAAATCTAGATAATCAGCTAGTGGCGCTAGCTGTAATGCTGCTGTATTAGCTAGCGAACTGTCAGAATAGCAACCAAACATGACTTGCAACCCATAGGCTCGCGCTGTATGTACCATTCGCATTGCCTCGGTTAGTCCCCCTGATTTCATCAGTTTGATATTAATACCATCCACGTAGTTTGCCAAATGGGGAATATCGGAGCTTGTAAAACAACTTTCATCGACAAAGATGGGCAGAGGAGAATGTTCTTTGAGTTTTGCTAAACTTGGTTCCTGTCCTCGTGGCAATGGCTGTTCTACATACTTTATACCCAATTCAGCTAGCCAATTGCACATTGCGATCGCATCTTCTAAACTCCAACCTCCGTTGGCGTCAACGAAAAATTCTAGTAATGGTGCTTCTTCTCGCACTGCTAAGAGCATTTTTTTATCTGCATCTATGCCATCTGGACTACCTAGCTTCACCTTAAAAAGGCGGACATCAGTAAATTGTAACCAGTCTCGCGCTCTAGCTCTGGCTCCTTCAGGCGAATTAATCCCAATTGTGACAGAAGTCGGTACTATTTGATTGCGATCGAGTCCCCAAATTTGCCACAAGGGTAATCCTACGCGCTTACCCAGCCAGTCGTGCATTGCTATATCCAAGGCTGCTTTCACGGCAGAAGGAACTTGGTTTTGTGTTAAAACTTGCTCAATTTGCTGCCTTTGTAAGGGATTGAATGCTTGTAACAGTGGCACAATTTGTTCTAAAGCATCTTTGATCGTATCAGTTGATTGCCGATGATTACCCACACCAAAGGGCGATGCTTCCCCCCAGCCTTCGATCTCATCATGTGAAATTCTCACCCAGACATTCGTTGTCTGTGCCGTTGTACCCCGACTAATAGTCAGCGGGAATCTCTTGTTTACTGTAAATAAATTTACATTTATTTGCATACTTATTTTGCATATTATGTTATTGCAAAAGCAAGTGTAAGTTCAAAGTTTAGATTATCGGATGCATCTGTTATACTTTTTTACATTCATTGCTTTATGATTAAAGTTTTTATACACAATTTTATTGATTACTTGGTCTATGAACAACTTAAAAAAGTGGAAAATTTTGAAATCTAAAATGGTTTTAGATAATCTTTGGTGTCAGGTAAGGCAAGATGAAATAGAATTACCCAATGGTAAAATTATAGATGATTATTTTGTCAGTATTAAGCCTGACGTTGCGATGGTTTTACCTATTACTAGTAACAAAGAGATAATTTTTGTCCGGCAATACAGACACGCCGTAGGTGAATTTTTCTTAGAATTGCCAGCAGGGAATTTTGACCCTACAAAAGAAAGTCCAGAAGTAGCAGCAATTCGAGAATTGACAGAAGAGACTGGTTATATTTCCCAAGAATTTAAAAAAATCGGAACTTTATACGATAAGCCAAGTAAAGATACCAATAAAATACATTTATTTTTAGCAGAAAATGTGAGCAAAGTTGGAGAGCAACAATTAGATATTACAGAAGAAATTGAAGTTGTATTAATTCCCGTAGAATCAGTTTTAAATAAAATTATTCAAGGAGAAATTTCTGTTGCAGGTACTATAGCGGCTCTCTTCTTAGGTTTAAAATTTCTTAACTCTCAATAATCAATATAGGTTTTTTGGCTTTAACAATAATGATGCTTGAGACAGGTTTAAACTTTGCGCCATTTGGCATCGATACGCAAAAACACTACACTTGTGACAATAATTCCAGATGAAGCATTAGTAGTTCGGGGAGGGCGTAATCGTCCAGAGGATATTCGACGTGGAATAGGTACTCATCCCAGTGGCATAACAGGAATTTCTGTGGAATGTGCAGTAGGATCGTCATTAGCGGAGTTGGCATCGAGTATTCCTCATGGGCAGATTGGTGTAACAACAGTTGGCGAGGTTCGCCAAGCAGGTGGTGATGTAATCAGAACATCCGGTAGAAGTGCTAATCATGAGACTTCTTGCATAAGTCGGGAAAAGGGCAAGGGGGAAGGGGAAAAAGTTCTGTATTGTCCCCTTCCCCTTTAACCTTTACCCTTTTCCCCCTCTTGCAAAAGTGCTTTTTGCAAGAGGTCTATGCAACATTGAGGGGTTTAAACCCGCAGCAAGTTAGTCAACTCCTTACACCTACTGTTCCTAATCCAGCAAAGCAGTAGTTATAGTTTGGATCACCTAGAATGATTACCCCTAGAGTTTTTGCAGATTTTCATAATGCTGATGCTGAAGGGCGTTTGCGTTTGAACTGTATTGGTACAATCGAAGACTTAGCGAATCAAAGTATTGAGCTACGAGATGGGCAGTTACTCACGATATATAGCGAGGATTTGGAAGTGGATGGAGTGGTGCAGTTCTCTGAAGAGGAGAAGTTGTGGGTTGCTGCCATTGATTGGGATCGAATCAGACAAGTTGAGGATTTTATTGTGCAGGCACAAGTTTAAGTATCCACGCCACCTAATTTTTTAGTTTTTTATCTTGCCCATTGTCGCAAAATATAATCATAAAAAGCTTCTTTATCTACCTTATTCATTGCATATATTTTTCGACCACCAGGAACTACTTTAGTCCGTCCCTGACTAAGACCAGTGGTGATAATTTCTGTTTCCCATTCGCGCAACTGATAAAATTCTGGATGTCCCAAATAGGCTGTTGCTAAGACATCCCAAAAATAATAATCTTGGGGGATAACTAGTGCATAACATTGTCCGGCTAAATCAGAGATGGGATAGTGGCGTTGTCGTCCCATTTTGTATACTAACTCCGATGTGACTGGGACATTATTAGTTAAATCCAAAGGACACATAATAATTTCAATTTGGGTTTGCCATACCCGCGCTGCTGAAATTGCGTCCCAATAAACATTCCATTCGGCGGAACCATCTTGTCCCGCTTCCAGACTTTTTTCCACATTACCGCCAACATTCAACGCACCCCCCATCCACACAATTTTGTGAATCTTGGCTTCAATGTCTGGTGCTTTATCTAAAGCTACTGCAACCGTGGTCAACGGCCCAGTTACCATCAACGTTACGGGGTCTAATGCCTCCCGCAACACCTTGATCATGAAATCTTGACCTGTTTCGGCAACTAATGGCGTAGTGATGGTTTCGCTTTGATTAAGAATGGGGAGATGGTCAACGATAAACGAATCACGCCGATAGAGAGTAGGAAATGGATTGATACCGCGCACAGTACTTTCTGCAACCGGGATATGAGAAAATCCCATCAAATCTATAATTTTACGTGTGGCGCTAACAGCCGGTTGAATGTAGCAATCTGCTGGAGTAACGACGACACCAAGGAGTTCAATATGATCCATCGTCAACAGCAGCATAGTTGCTAAATAATCATCTACACCGCCATCGTGATCCATTAATACGAGTTGTTTTGTCATAAAAGGAGAATTAATATGGATGAGTTTATGGAAGCTGCTATTCAAGAAGCAAAACAAGGCAGACAAGAAGGTGGAATTCCCATTGGTTCGGTTCTCGTCAAGGATGGCAAAATTCTCGGCAGAGGACACAATAAACGTGTCCAAGATGGCGATCCTGTTACCCATGCGGAAATTGATTGTCTCCGCAATGCTGGGAGGATTGGCAGCTACAGAGGTACAACACTTTATTCAACTTTAATGCCGTGTTACCTATGCGCTGGGGCAGTGGTACAATTTGGGATTAAAAAAGTCATCGCTGGAGAATCCAAAACTTTTCCTGGTGCTAAAGAATTTATGGTATCCCACGGCGTGGAAGTAATTGATCTGAATCTTGACGATTGCGAACAAATGATGAGTGAGTTTATTGAAACTAACCCGGAACTTTGGAATGAAGATATCGGTAATTAGACGCGATTAATCGTATAAGAGAGACGCGATTAATCGCGTCTGTACAAGAGTTGCCGGTGCCTTGGTGACTTTTGATAGGAGAATTATGGTAGGAGCGATCGCTATCTAAACAGCAGAATTCTGATTTTTATAGTTGTTTTTTTGGGTTATTGTTCTTTGACTTGATTTTACCCCATGAATTGCCATGTCAATTTTGATTACTTAAAATGGTTGATTTTAGTACAAATCGCTTTAATTTGTAAACGTAGTTACAACCACATAGCTACTTGTCGGCATACATCGCTAATGCTGGGAGAAACCAAGCTAAGGGTAGAATCAGGGCGGAAGGCTATAACAGCTAAGAGGGAAAATTATAGATGCAAAAAAAATATAGTAAGTCGTGGTTGGATAATGATACAGTAGCGGCCTGGATTTTTCTCACACCAGCATTAATTTTACTAGGCGTTTTTATCATTTGGCCGATCGCCTATTTGTTTTACCTCAGTTTCACTGCTGGTAGTTTCACCTTAAAAGGTATTTATTGGATAGGCTTAAAAAACTATACGCGCTTGCTACTCAACCCCGACTTCTGGCAAGTTCTGGGTAACACCTTTTATTTTACTGTTGCTACCATCATTCCCAGCTTAGTTATTTCGTTGGGATTGGCAGTGTTATTAAACCGCTCCATGCCCTTGCGGGGCATCCTGCGAAGTGCCTATTTTTTGCCTTCAATTATCTCACTTGTGGCAGCCGGGTTAGGATTTCGCTGGCTGTTTCAAACATCAGGGCCAGTTAACGGACTTTTAGATTTTTTCGGTATTCCAGACATATCCTGGCTAGGAGACACATTTTGGGCAATGCCAGTACTTATTTTAATGAGTATTTGGAAACAACTCGGTTTCAATATGGTGGTTTTTTTAGCAGGGTTGCAAGCAATTCCCCCCAGTCGTTATGAAGCAGCAGATTTGGATGGGGCAAATGCTTGGCAACAATTTTGGTATATTACTCTGCCTGGATTGCGCCCTACTGTCATATTTGCAATCATCACTACCGCGATTTTTACATTGCGGAGTTTTGAGCAAGTTTATGTGATGACTGGCGGTGGCCCACTGAATT
Organism: Nostoc sp. UHCC 0251; assembly: GCF_034932245.1. Taxonomy (NCBI): domain Bacteria; kingdom Bacillati; phylum Cyanobacteriota; class Cyanophyceae; order Nostocales; family Nostocaceae; genus Nostoc; species Nostoc sp. UHCC 0251. Next base: position 199 of record NZ_JAYGHD010000174.1, on the reverse strand, counting down.
CGACTAATTTGCTAGTTTACTACATTTACCAAGAAGCTTTTGGTCAATTTGATTTTGGTTATGCAGCAGCAGCAGCGACGGTGTTACTTGCAGTGACGCTGGTACTAGTTTATTTGCAACTGCAAACTTGGGGGGAGGAGTAGGGCAGGGGGCAGGGTGGTTTCATACGGAAAAAGAAAAATACATAAGTCTTGATTTC
>NZ_JAYGHD010000173.1:0-6714 GCF_034932245.1 Nostoc sp. UHCC 0251 | reverse complement strand
GGGGGTTAGGGGGTTAGGTTTTTGGTGGACTTTTCCACATAACGTGAAAAGTCAGGTCGGCCAATGCGATATCTTAACTGTTACAAAAATGTGAGTAATGGCAAGCCTTTTTAAGGAGGATCAAGCCTGAACTCAAGCGTATTGGCTTAATATTCCTGATTATCAGAATTACTGACTCACAAGTTGCTCTTGTGATTCTTGTTTGACTGCTGACCCTTGAGTTCCCATCTGAATCAGTTCAATTTTATACCCGTCTGGATCTTCCACAAAAGCAATTACTGTCGAACCATGTTTCATTGGGCCTGGTTCGCGCACGATTTTACTGCCATGATTGCGGATTTCGTCACACGTAGCATAAATATCATCAACGCCAAGGGCAATATGACCATAAGCATTACCCAGTTCGTACTTTTCCACACCCCAGTTGTAGGTTAGTTCTATCACCGAGTTGTCGCTTTCATGACCGTAGCCAACAAAAGCTAGGGTAAATTCTCCCCCTGGATAATCCTTTCGGCGCAGTAATTTCATTCCTAAAACTTCACAGTAGAACTTTAAGGACTCTTCAAGGTTGCCCACCCGCAACATTGTGTGTAGTAATCGCATATTGACCTTTTCTCTGTAATTGATTTAGTGTTATTCTCTGCCAATATTTTACCTAGCTCAAAGTCTGAAGGCAGAAATACCATCAGGGAAAGAATTAAAAGGTAAAGGACAGAATAAACATTCTCTTACCCATTTTTGGCGTTGATCCCTATCCATATAATGGAAATCTTCTTTAACCTCAGCCAATAAAGTCTCTTAAACGCCTATGCTAGCGATTGGGTTAGGCAGATGGACTGGATGCGTAACACACTCGAAAAAAGGATAAAGTACAGATGAGTAAATTTCTAGATACTGCAATTGAAGCGATCGCAGCCCGCGAAATTCTTGATTCACGCGGTAGACCGACAATTGAAGCCGAAGTGCATTTAGCCAACGGTGTTGTGGGACTGGCACAGGTTCCCAGTGGTGCCTCGACTGGCACTTTTGAGGCTCACGAACTGCGTGATGGCGATAAAAGCCGTTATGGGGGCAAAGGGGTACTCAAGGCAGTACAAAACGTCAAAGAAGCACTTGCACCACAATTGTTAGGCTTGGATGCCCTCAACCAAGAATTGTTAGACCGGACAATGATCGCTATAGATGGTTCTGCTAACAAATCCAATTTGGGAGCCAATGCGATTTTAGGAGTTTCCCTAGCAGCAGCTAAAGCTAGCGCTGAGTCTCTGGACATTCCTCTATATCGCTATTTGGGTGGCCCTTTAGCGAATTTGCTACCAGTGCCGTTGATGAACGTGATTAACGGTGGCGCACACGCTTCAAATAACGTAGATTTTCAAGAGTTTATGATTGTCCCAATTGGCGCAAATTCCTTCCGGGAAGCGTTGCGCTGGGGTGCAGAAGTGTTTGCCACCCTCAGCCAGGTATTGGATGAAAAGGGTTTGCTCACTGGTGTGGGCGATGAAGGTGGCTTTGCCCCTAACCTAGAGTCCAATCAGGTGGCTTTGGAATTGCTAGTTGCTGCCATTAAGAAAGCTGGTTACAAGCCAGGGGAAGAAGTAGCTTTGGCATTGGATGTGGCGGCTAGCGAATTTTACAAGAATGGACAGTATGTTTACGATGGTAAACCTCACGCCCCAGCTGAATTTATTGATTATTTAGGACAACTAGTTGAACAATATCCAATTGTGTCAATCGAAGATGGCTTGCACGAAGAAGATTGGCAAAGCTGGCAATTGCTCACCCAGAAGTTAGGTTCGCGGGTGCAATTGGTAGGCGATGACTTGTTTGTGACCAACGCTACTCGTTTGCAAAGGGGCATCCAAGAAAAAGCCGCTAATGCTATTTTGATTAAACTCAATCAAATTGGTTCTCTTACCGAAACCTTAGAAACAATTGATTTAGCAACTCGCAACAGTATCCGTTCAGTAATTAGCCATCGTTCTGGTGAAACTGAAGACACAACGATCGCTGATTTAGCTGTAGCAACTCGTGCCGGTCAAATCAAAACTGGTTCCCTGTGTCGCAGCGAACGCGTAGCAAAATATAATCGCTTGCTGCGAATTGAAGATGAACTAGGCGATCGCGCCGTTTATGCTGGTGCTGTCGGTTTAGGGCCGAAGTAGAGAAAAGGGGGAGTAGGGAATAGGGAATAGGGAGTAGGGTATTTCCCCACTCTCTACTCCCCACTCCCCATTCATCATGGATAAAACCCCAACTTGGGCAACCCCAAAGTTTCATCCCAGCCCATCATCAGGTTTAGACACTGAATCGCTTGTCCCGCCTGTCCTTTAATTAAATTATCAATTGCTGACATGACAATCACGCGACTTGTGCGTGGGTCAACTTCTACACCGATGTAACAAAGATTGCTGCCGCTAGCCCACTTTGTTTGGGGGTAAACGCCGCTACCGCAGACTCTTATCCAAGGGGAGTTGCGGTAGAAGGCTGAGAAAATTGTGATTAAATCATCTCGCACTAGACCGGGATCGCTCATTGTGGCATATACCGTTGCCAAAATCCCGCGTACCATTGGGACAAGGTGCGGTGTAAATTGGATCATGAGTTCGTGACCAGCTAAGTCACTGCAAATTTGCTCAATCTCTGGGGTATGACGGTGACGACCAACATTGAAAGCTGCTATGGAGTTGTCTGCTTCAGCGAGTAGTAAATTAGTTTGAGCTTGCCGTCCACTGCTAGATGTACCAGCTTTGGCATCGATAATAGCTGTTTCTGGTCTGATTAAGCCTTGCTTTAAGAGTGGCGAAAGTGCAAGGAGACTCGCAGTGGGATAAGAACCAGGACAGCCAATGAGTTGTGCTTCGGCAATGCGATCGCGATAAAGTTCTGGTAATCCATAAACTGCTGTAGCTGCAATTGCGCGATCGCTTCTCTCAATGCCATACCAATTTGTATAAGTTATCAAATCGCTGAACCGATAGTCTGCACTCAAATCTAATACTTTACATCCTTTTTCCAACAGTTTGGGCGCGATTTGGCAAGCCAGACCATTTGGTAAAGAAAGGAAAACTACTTCACAGCGTTGAGCAATTATTTCTGGTTCTACCGCTTCTATTAGCAGGTTAGTTGCATGAGCCAGATGCGGGTAGAGATCCCCAAGGGATTTTCCGATACTGCTCTCACCACCTAAATAAACCAGTTCGACTTCTGGATGATCCATCAGTAGTCGTACTAACTGTACTCCGCCATAGCCCGACGCGCCAACAATCCCAACGGGTACGCGTCTAAATTTGCCCATGATCTGAAATCCTTATCCCATGAATGGTGAATTCGTTATCAGCTTTCAACAATATCAGCGACTAGACGCACAGCGTACAAAACAGCTGAAACCCCTCTACTTTTTTCAGGCGTCGAGAAGGAGTGACGCGGTGAGATTGTAAGATATTTTATTTATCCCTCTTGTTTTGCTCATCATTGTTTGTTGTTGCACTCTACTACCACCCGATTTTAGGCGCAAAAATTGTTGCCACTTTATCAAATCATTGCTAGTCTACTTCTCTGCCTTATAAAGGAGCTACAATCTAAAAGAAGAAATTGTTAAAAAAATTTACGTTGGTAGCTGGAAATCTTTCTGTGTCACAGCCTAATACTAACCAAGCTTTTAAATTTGATTCGATTGATGCCGCTTTAGCAGACCTAAAAGCTGGTCGCGTCATTGTAGTGGTAGATGATGAAAATAGAGAAAATGAAGGCGACTTAATCTGTGCCGCCCAATTTGCCACACCCGACATGATTAATTTCATGGCGGTGGAAGCTAGAGGGCTGATTTGTCTGGCAATGACAGGCGATCGCTTAGACGAACTAGACTTACCTTTGATGGTAAGCAACATTACAGATACTAACCAAACTGCCTTCACTGTCAGTATTGATGCCGGCCCAGAATTGGGTGTAACTACTGGCATCTCAGCAGAAGACCGCGCCCGCACTATCCAGGTTACTCTCAATCCAGCCACAAAACCCACCGATTTACGTCGTCCTGGTCATATTTTCCCAATTCGGGCTAAGGCTGGAGGCGTACTCAAACGCGCAGGGCATACGGAAGCGGCTGTAGACTTAGCCCGACTAGCAGGGCTATACCCAGCAGGAGTAATTTGTGAAATTCAAAACTCCGATGGTTCAATGGCGCGGTTGCAGCAGTTAGTCGAATATGCGAAACGTCACAATTTAAAAATTATTAGTATTGCGGATTTAATCAGCTATCGCCTACAGCACGATCGCCTAGTATATCGAGAAGTTGTTACCAAACTGCCTAGTGAATTCGGTCAGTTTGAAATTTACGCCTACCGCCACACTCTGGATAATACAGAACACGTTGCAATTGTCAAGGGCGATCCAGCTAACTTCAAAGATGAGCCAGTGATGGTGCGAATGCACTCAGAATGCTTAACTGGTGACGCTTTAGGCTCCTTGCGCTGCGACTGTCGAATGCAGCTTGTAGCGGCACTGAAAATGATTGAGTCTGCTGGTCAAGGTGTAGTTGTATACCTGCGTCAAGAAGGACGGGGAATCGGCTTGATTAACAAGCTGAAAGCCTACTCATTGCAGGATATGGGGCTGGATACAGTAGAAGCAAATGAGCGTTTAGGATTTCCTGCTGACTTGCGAGACTACGGGATGGGGGCACAAATGCTCATGGATTTGGGCATCAAAAAGATTCGCCTGATTACCAATAACCCTCGTAAAATTGCTGGAGTCAAGGGTTATGGGTTGGAAGTAGTCGATCGCGTGCCGTTATTGATTGAGGCAACCGACTACAATTCCTATTACCTAGCAACAAAGGCGAAAAAGCTTGGTCACATGCTGTTACAGACTTATCTGGTAACAGTAGCAATTCATTGGCAAGATGACCCGGAAGCTGTGACAGAACGTTATGAACGCTTAGAGAAACTGCGACACTTAGCGAAAAGTAATGATTTATTGTTGCAGGAAGAGGCACGTCCATTAGCGATCGCTATATTTAATGAGCCATCTTTGACAGTACACTTGGGTTTTGATCAGCCAAAAGTTGCTAGCTCTGATTGGTATCAACAAAGTGGCCATCCTTATATACAGGCTATTTTCCAAATTCTGGACAACCTAGCAACTTTGCCTTACATCCAGAAAATAGAATTTCTGATTTCTTCTGGTTGCGATCCTTTGAGTAATTTACAAGTCCAACTAGATAGACAGACATTTTCAGATGGTACACTGCCTTCATCGATTAGCGATCGCCTGGAGACACAGCAAATTTATAGCTTTAGCAAATAAAAGGGAAAAGGTTAAAGGGGAAAGGGGAAAGGGATGATGATTGTCGCTTGACTTCGGGCGAGGTTTTTACCTTCCCCATAAAATTTGGATTATTTCGCTTGACTTCGGGCGAGGTTTTTACCTTTCCCCTTTCCCCCTTCCCCCTTCCCCTTCTTGATCAATTTTGTAGGGTGTGTTAACGCAACAGCGTAACGCACCATTTTTATTTACTCACTCTATAGATTGGTTTAATTTGACGATAAGTATTAAGTAAGTCCAGAAATTTATTACCATCAAAATTGATCGGGTCAACTTTTTGACTGGAACGGTCTACTTGCTTGTGGGTAGTGATGCGATCGTCTGGAACTTGACTTTGAGCAATTAACCAAGCGAGAGAATTATATTGAGCTTCCGTGTAGCCGCTATGGGTTTGTTGGCTGCTACCGTCATAACCATCTGGCGGTGTTTCTAAAGAAACGTGATAGGCAAAATTATTCACAGACGGGGGCAAATTTGGATTAGTCTTCACAGTTTCCACTCCATTAGGACTATCAAATACTGAGTTAGCTGCACCAAAAGCCCGTTTATCTGGTGGTACCAGATAAACCACCGTTCCGTCTAACTTGATTAAAGCGTGGTAACTTGCTTGCACACTTTCATCATCATGGGCTACTTGAAAGAAATTGATGGCGCTGGAAGCAGAATAACCAGTTTCATGGAGGACGATAATTGGTTGGTTGGTGAGAGGAAGACCGTTAACATCTTGGGTGTACCGTTCTCCATAGTTAGTTGGGTTAACTGCAACAACTTCATAATTAGGTCTGTACTGTGCAAAAGCTTGAGTCGTTACGTACCTTGCTACAGGCTGGTTAGTCTTAACTGGGGACTTGATAAAATTTTGAGATTTCTTCTCTGGCTCTTTCGCTGATTGAAATTGCGCCTGGGGATATTGACTGAAAGCTGTAACCTGTGGATTGGATGTACTGGCTGTTGCCGGATTATTTTGTAATTTTGTCGCTCGTCCAATTAACAGCACTACAATTAGAGCCATGAACATCAGCGAGATTAATAGCACCCTAGTCGCCCAGTCCTTAAACCTCATTTTTCTAATACCCGTAAAATGGTAGATTTTAATTTATAGCTAAACTGGCGTGTCCATCGTAGAGGCGCACTTCTGTAAACCCCTACCGTTTATAGTATCCAAATAATAATCGCTATAACACCTTAATTCTAGTCAAATATACCTTGATAATCCCTGCAATAGTGCTGTTAAAAGCCATTTAATTTCAATGCCGTGGGTAGTGGATTCGTGGGTGTGAATGTCTTCATCGTGTAGCGCTGTTAATGATGTTTTACCCACATCCTCTTCACTAACTACTAGAGAGCCAGTCCAGTAGAAGGCATTGACAAATTAAGCAGATTGTGAGC
>NZ_JAYGHD010000172.1:0-6776 GCF_034932245.1 Nostoc sp. UHCC 0251 | reverse complement strand
TTAATTGCGAATTGCGTTAGCGCAGCGTTAGCGAGTCTTCGAGCGTCATTGCGAACTGCGAATTGGTATTAATATATTTGCTTACCGTGTCTGGTTGATAGGAATCTCAATCAAAAACTCTGTACCCTTACCAGGTGCAGAAATACACTGAATTTTTCCCTTATGTTTCTCTACTATAATTTGGTAACTAATAGATAATCCTAAGCCAGTACCTTTACCTACAGGTTTTGTAGTAAAGAAGGGGTCAAACAATCTAGTCTTAACTTCCTCAGTCATTCCTGGCCCATTATCTTTAATACTAATAATCACGCACTCTTCATTGGTAACTTCGGTGTGGACAATAATAGAACTAAGGTGTTTTTTAGCATTTCCTTTGAAACATTCTGCTTCCCATTCATATAAAGCATCAATAGCATTACTGAATATATTCATAAATACCTGATTTAATCCTCCCGCATAACATTCAACAAGAGGCAAATCACCATAATCTTTGATTATTGCAATTTCCTGCTGCTTATGCTTTTCTTTCAAACGATACTGTAAAATTAATAACGCGCTATCAATTCCTTCATGAATATCAACAGGTTTCATTTCTGCTTCATCAAGACGCGAGAAGTTCCGCAAAGTTAGCACAATCTCGCGGATGCGCTCAGTACCAACTGTCATTGAAGATAAGACTTTCGGCATATCATCAAGAATAAACTCTAAATCTATTTTATTAATTAGACTAGTTATTTCTGAGTTGTAATTAAAATTTTGTTGCTGATACAGGTTAATTAAAGTTAGTAACTGCTGACTATATTCTTTAACATGCATCACGTTACCATAAATAAAATTAACTGGATTATTTATTTCATGAGCAACACCAGCAACTAGCTGACCTAATGAGGACATTTTTTCAGTTTGAATAAGTTGTACTTGAGCGTGTTGCAATTCTTGAAGTGTCTGTTGTAATTGAATATTTTTGTGTTTTAATTTTGCCGTTCTCTCTGCAACTTGCATTTCCAACCTATAATTCGTTTCTTCTAAGGCGGCTTGAGCAAATTTTTTAGCTTTTAAGTACTGCTGTAATAAATGTAATACTAAAAGCCATGCCGGAATCAGCATTACTAAACTTATAATAGATTCTAAAATTGCCCAAAATAGTCTTTTGTAATAATCATCAACTTTCTGCTGTAACTGAAGTGAGATATTACGCTTCCTTTTAGCAACGCCATCAGCATAAATTTGTTTTTGCTTTTCATACTCACTGTTAAAAAGTAGTAGTTGTGCTATCTCTTTTTGATTATTTCTTACTAATTCAAAAGATTGATATTCAATCGCAACCAAGCGCTGATTAGCAGCATCAATTTTCTGGGCATTCTCATTTTCATATACTTGAGGAGCCAGTTTAATAGATTCTTTAATAGCAATGTCGAGTTGAGGTTCAAATTTGCGATACCGTTCTTCCCAAATAAAATTTCCTGTAGCAGCATTCATGCGTGCTGACATTGTTAATACTTCATCAAGATAAGTAATTTCATCACTCAGTCTTTGGAGTTGAAATTCATGTTTAGTAATACTATTAAAGTTATAATATGCTTGCCAGTTGAGCAAAATTTGAGGAATAAACAATAGTAATGTCAACAGTACTGTTACAGTTACTATTTGAGAGGGAACTAATCTCAGTTTATTAAGTAGAAGCATTTTGATAGTATTTTTTAGATATATACTAGTTGACTATTAATCAAATTTAATACTCTTCTATAAGTTTTATTTCATCCGTGTTAATACCGAAAACCTTTCTCAAATGTCCTATATTCTCATTTTGATAAATTTCAAGCTTGATCTCATTTATTTGTTTTATTTTAATCTTTCTACCATACATAAAACCTAAATTAAAATTTATTAAATCTAATGTCGAAAAGTTATAAGGGTATGGATATATAAATTTAGCAAAAAGTTTATATATGAATAAATGTAGTTTATTAGTCTTTAAGTCATTACCCATTGTAAATCCAATTACAAAAGCTTCATCTTGAGGAGAAATACCTCTACCTAAAAGTATGTGGATATAATCATGATGACGCAGAGTAATTTTTCCAGGTAATGCCAATGGACTATTAGGGTTCTCTAATAACCAAATTACAAGAGGAATTTTTGGCTCATGTAAACTAAATACTACAGAATGTACTTCCTTTAAATTCATTTGAGCTATGTCTAGTTGAAAAGTTTCATCTAAATCAAAAGCCATATCTGTACTTTAAACAAAATAACTAACTAACTTATTAGTATTTGTTTTTCTTTTAACTTGTCTATATTTACTGAGAAAATTATTTTTATTTTTATAATTAAGTATAAAAACAACATTTTTGCATAAAGTTACAGTATTATTACTGAACTTAGAGTAAGAGCAGAGGCATCTCAGAGGCATCTAATGAGGAATCATCGACTGATGCTGATAAGGTGTTATTGCGATCGCAAAGCATCTTGTAGAGTTGCAAAGCAATCTCAAACCTATGGATAGCCAGCTTCGGCGTCTATATTCTACCTAGAGTAACAGGATTATTTTTTTCTTGTGCTCGTCTACTTAAGGATGTTGCTATAGCTTTATCATGGTTTAGTTGATGGGCTGTTTCCCACAGTTCTGAATTCGATGAATGCGTTGCTTGATATGGGCAACGAGCTAGACACCAGAAAGTGTCAAACTAAACATAAAGTTTATAGAAAAGCCGCAAACTCAAAGTATGACTAAGCAACCAACAGATTTAGACAATAAAGCTGTATTTGAGCAGTTATGGGGGATTACAAAGGAACTCCACCAAAAACTAGAGGCTCGTTTTCAATTACATCCAGACCCTTCTGTAGAAAATTTGCAGCAATACAGCAGTCTTGATGGCAATATGAAGGGTTCGCTTACCGCTTTTTCGGGGAAAGAAATAGACTGGTTAGTTCATTCCTGGCTGGGAAACCCTGAAAAATCAAACTTTAGTACTATGCGTCTCACCACTTGGTTGAAGTCGCATATTCAAGTTCCTCATTTGGCCTTTGAGTTTGGCACGCTTCCAAATGGAAATATCTTATTTTATATAGATTACATTGCCCGAACTGAGCTTTTAAGCGATTTGGCATATCTCGATCGCTACTATGAGCCAGTTAATCAAACATTCTTAAAGTTACAAGAAGATTCGCGCCTCAAGGTATTTACCAGCAAAAGTCTGTATCTTCGATTATTTCAATCGCCTGTTAAATTGTGCTACACAGGCGCACCTACTTTTGAAACCCTTGAACTGACTCGCACACTTGCACATGAAACCCTCGATCGCTGGCTAACTTGGATAGATGCAGCTGAACCTTTGCCAGAAGATGCACGCACTGCTTTAGCAACTCGTGATTTGGCACTACGCCGTACCAGTGCTGAACGTGATCCAGGTAATAAATTTGTCGCACAGATATTTGGATCTGAGTTGGCAGATAAAATTGTACGATCGCTCTGGGGTGGCAATCGAATTAGTCATTAGTCATTTGTCATTGGTCATTTGTCCTTAGTCCCATGACCCATGCCCACTAGTTCAGAATCATACCGCGCTTTAGCACTGCAAGTTACCTGTCATGCAAAACTTCATAACCGCCTACTTTTGCCACAGTGTACTAATCCGATCACAGACTCTCGTAAGTGAGTTCCGCATTTGCCCAGTTGGTTTCTGCCAGAAACTCCCTAAATGTGGTCAGAAGTCCAGGAAACTCCTCTTCTCGTAAACGCCAGACATCGGCTTGATAACCTTGCTTGCGATACCACTGAATTAAATCGAACAGTTCCTTTTGCAGCAAGAGTAAGAAAATCCAAGCGGGTGTCTCTTTATGGACAACTTTCATCCCCTGTGCTTGGGAGAATGCCTCTGCCATCTGCTTTGGAGTCAGCACATCGCCAGCTAGCTCAATTTCTTGACCAATATACTTAGTGGGATGTTTAATTACGTAGGCAGCAACGCGGCCCATATCCTTCGTTGTAATTAGATGAAGGGGCTTGTCTTGCTGAATAGAAAATGGGAAACTACCTTTGAGGATGGAAGGTCGCGTGTACTTCTTCCAAAACTCCTCCATAAACAAGCAGGCTCGCAACATGGTAGTCGGTAAACCAGCTTCTTTGAGAATTTGCTCCACTTGGTACTTTTGCTCAATGCGGGGGATTCCTGAATTCCGATCCGCCCCACCTGCGGAATTGTAAACAAAGTGCTTAATATCAGCTTGTTTGGCAGCTTGTGCAACTCGCCTTGCTCTCTCCACCTCTAGCGGGTCAATTCTAGCGGAGTCCGCAGAAGTAGCGTGGCAGTATACAGCCGAAATTCCTGTAAAGGCTTCTATGAGGGAGGTTTCATCGTCAAGGTTGGCTTTTACCAGTTCAACTCCGGCATCGTTGAGTTTTGCAAGAGTTGGACGATTAAGGTCAATTTCTCTAGTGATGGCTCGCAGGTTTGTAACTCCCTGTTCGAGAAATCCCTTAACGACATTTCCACCTGTGCCGCCAGTAACTCCGATGAGTAAGACTTTATCGGTGTTTGACTCTGTGCGATCGGGGAAATTTGACATTCTCTCTTCTACCTGGAGTTCTTCATTTAAATTAAGTTTATCCAAAGACAGGAAAAGCAAACAATAATTCCACGCCATTTACAGTTGTTCTGGCTCAGTGGAAGATTTAAGAATAATTCTGACAGAAGCTAGATGCTGATTTTTCGCTTTTATATTATGTTTGTTTGCATTCTTATCTAAAAGGGTACATATAAACAGTGCTTGAGCAGCAACCTAATGTAGACAGTACAGCCTTATTTAAACAGTTGTGGGGCTTGACAAATGAACTCCGTGAGAAAATAGATGCTCGTTTTGAGTTACATTCAGATCCGTCTACCAAGAACTTTCAAAACTACTCTGCTTTGGTTGGAGAAGCGCACGGTTCGCTCAATACCTTTTCTGGCCCAGAAATTGATTGGCTCGTGCATTCATGGTTGCGCGAACCTAAATCTGGCTTTTGCAATATGCACCTAACTGTTTGGCTCAAGTCTCAGATTCGTGTTCCTCATTTGGCTGTTGTCTTTGCCACGGTTCCAGAACTGTTCTTTTTTATAGATTACGTCCCTCGCACTGATCTATTCACTGACCTGGACTATTTGGATCGTTACTACGAACCTGTAAACCAGACATATTTGGCGTTCTTGGAAGATTCACATTTTCAGCAGTATATTAGCAAAACGCTGTATATCCGTCAGGTACAATCCCATACTAGTTTGTGCTACACCAGTCCAGTTACAGAGGAGACACTAGCTCGCGTCCACACGGTAGCGCATGAGATGATAGATCGTTGGCTAGGTTGGGTAGATGAAGCTGAACCAGTACCAGAATCCGAGCGGGCTGCTTTATCTGAGCATGATTTATTTGTGCGCCGTACTGTTGCTGAACGTGACCCAGACAACAAAATCGCTGTGCGGTTATTTGGAGCAGAAATGACAGATAAATTAGTCCGATCGCTCTGGGGTGGCGATCGAATTAGTCATTAGTCATTTGTCATTTGTCCTGAGTTCCATGCCCTATGCCCACTAATCCAGAATCATACCGTGCCTTAGCACTGCAACTTACCTGTCATGCAGTCAACCAAGCAAGCGATGCCCACGAAGCGCGATCGCTCATGCAAAACTCCATCAACCGTGTAGCTCAACAAATTGCTGCCAGTATCGCTTTCATTGGCTTCGATTGTCGTTTAATTGTACTGCCAGAATATTTCCTCACTGGTTTCCCAATGGGAGACTCTTTAGCAGGATGGGCAGAAAAAGCTTGTATAGAAATGGCTGGTGCTGAGTATGAGGCACTCGGTAAAATTGCCCAAAAGCACAAAATCTTTTTAGCTGGTAATGCCTACGAAGTTGACCCCAACTTTCCCGGATTGTACTTTCAAACCTGCTTTATTCTTGACCCTTCTGGCTCAATTGTCTTGCGGTATCGGCGGCTGAATTCGTTGTTTGCCCCTACTCCCCATGATGTTTGGGATAAATATCTTGACTGCTATGGTTTAGAGGGAGTTTTCCCCGTAGCCAAAACTGCGATCGGTAATTTGGCAGCTTTAGCATCAGAAGAAATTTTATATCCAGAAGTGGCGCGGTGTTTGGCGATGCGAGGAGCGGAGATTTTTGTCCATTCCACCTCGGAAGTATACAACAAAAGCCTCACCCCCAAAGACGCAGCAAAAATCACTCGCGCCGTCGAAAATATGGCATACGTAGTTTCAGCCAATACCGCAGGCATCGCTAATATTGCTATCCCCATTGCTTCGGCTGATGGTGGTTCTAAAATCATTGACCATCGCGGAATCGTTTTAGCAGAGACAGGTGTAGGCGAGAGTATGGCAGCATTTGCCGAGATTGACCTAGTCGCATTACGCCGCGATCGCCGCCGACCAGGGTTAAATAATTTACTTTCCCGCCAACGGTTTGAACTATACGCCGAAAGTTATCGCCAATCACACTTTTACCCCCCTAATACTATGCTGGAAGGAGAAGTAGACCGCAAACACTTCCTCCAAACGCAGCAAGCCACCATTGAACGGTTAGCCAAACTGGGAATTATTTGAATTCGGGAGTGGGGAGTGGGGAGTGGGGAGTAGGGGGAGCAGGGGGAGCAGAGGGAGCAAATCAATTCAAAATTCAAAATTCAAAATTCAAAATTAAAGAACTTCTGCCTCCTCTTTCTCAAGGCCCCATGCCCAATGCCCAATGCCCAATGCCCAATGCCCAATGCCCCATGCCCAA
>NZ_JAYGHD010000171.1:0-6958 GCF_034932245.1 Nostoc sp. UHCC 0251 | reverse complement strand
TGTCGCCCACCCCACAATAAATAGTTGTATATTTTTTTATTTGGAAGTCCCTAAGTCAAATGCGAGGTGCTATTATAGGCATCTCGCATTTCCAGAATTTATTATTTTTATCTGGCTAGAATAATTAATATTCAGCAGTCACATAAAAAACTTTTTCGCTTAGTGACACTCCACCAAAGAATTGTGCAAATTTTACCTGAGTAAAGGCATTTGCACTGCCATCTTGATCAAAGTACAATGCACCTGTACTGTTATCATAGATAAATCGTTGAGCGATCGTTGTTGCAGATGTTCCAAGGGTAAACTGACTTGCTGAGAGTACACCTATTGATAATTGCCCACCAAAACCAGCAGCCCCTATCTGAATATATTCATTAGTTGCGTTGGACTCATAAGGACTATCAACGCCTTCATTAGTTGCGTTATTGAAGTCATAAATACTATCAACGCCTTCATTGTAACTATTGAAAACAAAGGTATCAGCACCATTCCCACCATAGAGGGCATCATTACCTTTTCCACCTATCAGAATATCACTGCCAGCGCCACCGTTAAGGGTGTTATTACCTGAGGCTCCAAGGGCAGAGAGGAAATCATTGCCATTGCCTCCAGAGAGTAGATTATCGCCTCTTGAATTGTCAACCTTCAAGGTATCTTTACCAGCACCACCGTTGAGGGTGTTATTTCCCGACGCAGTAAGATTGTATCCTACCTCGTCGCCGAAGTAGCCAGAGGCAGAGAGATAATCATCGTCATCGCCTCCAGACAGCAGGTTATCGCCTTCTGAGATATCAACATTCAAGGTATCGTTGCCAGTACCACCATTGAGGATGTTATTACCAACAACTTTATAGATTCCTAAAAAGCTCTCAAATTCACCAGAGGCAGAAAGAGAATCATTACCATCGCCTCCTGAGAGGAGGTTATCTCCTGTTCCCTGAACATCTAAGATATCGTTACCATCGCCACCGTTGAGCGTGTTATTACCTGAGGAGTCAGAGAAGCCTATTCTACCGTAGTCGGAAGAGGCAGAAAGATAATCATTGCCATCGTCCCCAGAGAGTAAGTTATCGCCTGTTGAACTATTAGCATTTAAGGTATCGTTACCAGTACCACCGTTGAGGGTGTTATTGCCAACAATGTAATATACAAATGAGCCGTCGAATTTACGGTAGCCAGAGGCGCTAAGAGAATCATTGCCATCGCCCCCAAAGAGTAGGTTATCACCTGTTGAACCTTTAACATCCAAGGTATCGTTACCATCGCCACCTTTGAGAGTATTATTGCCTGAGGTAAAATAGATGGTTTCTGCAAAATAGCCGAATTCTTCAAAAGAGAAATAGTGAGAGGCGCTAAGAGAATCATTGCCATCGCCCCCAGAGAGTAGGTTATCACCTGTTGAACCGTAAACATTTAAGGTATCCTTACCACTGCCACCTTTGAGGGTATCATTGCCCACACCACCAATCAGAGTATCATTCCCCGTACCACCAAGCAGCAGGTCGTTACCAGTATTACCTTTGAGGGAATCATCACCCACATCACCCATGAGAGTATCATTTCCCGCACCACCGCGCAGCAGGTCGTTGCCACTCAAGCCATTGATGCTATCATTCCCGCCCTGGCCATTAATGACATCATTTGAGTTGTCAAAGCCGATGACATAGTTATTCAGGTCGTTAAAAAAGGTGACTGTGTTCTTATTAAATGGGTTCTGTTGGGTGGAATTGGCATTAACGACATCAAAGCTGTCCTTGATGCTGGTTTGTCCATAAAACAGGATATTGCCCAGAGTTGATAGATTATCTAAGTTTTCCAGGGTAAAATTTTGCAGGGTGACTATTGGCTTCTCGAATAAAAAGGGACTTATATCTTGTGAGTCGTAATCCGTCCCAATTACCTCTCCATCATCAGTTATGTCTCCATCAAAGCTAATTTCCAGATTGTTACCATTCTGTGTAAGTAGGAAATTTCGGGCAGTAAAGCCAATGTCTTGAAATATCAACGTATCAACTTCGGTAATGACTGCTGCTGATGGATTTGAGCTTGTACCTATACCACTGAAATCAGTGATATTGTACATGTACATGTAATATAGTGTGTAAATAAATTTATCTTGCCCACCTCCACCAGTGAGTGTGTCGTTAGTGCCATCATACTGGCTAACTACTAACGTATCATTACCTTTAGTTCCAATGATATTTGCCATAATTTTTACCTTCCTGAATAAAAGATTGTTGGAGTAGCTTCAGTTTTAAATCTACTGTTAGTGCTGTTTTAGAACATCAATAATTCGCCGAGAGTTGAGGGTTTTGGCATACTTTAATATCACCTTTGATAGTTACCAATTTTCCCTGAAGATTTGCCCTTTTGAGTAGTTTGTAAGTAACACTTATCCAACTATAGGAATCATATTTGATTTCTGAAAAATCTAAATATTTGTAGGGTGTGTTAGGCGTAAGCCGTAACGCACCATTATTAAGGATTTGGTGCGTTACGCTGTCGCTAACGCACTACGTATCTTTTCAGAAATCAAATACTAGTCCTATATGTAAGATTCCTGTCTGATTTTGAACAATAATTCAGATAAAATCCTGAGAAAGTGGATTTTTAAGTCTCAGTATGTTCTCAAAAATAAAATCGGAGTTCTAGATGTAGGACTATCTAATTCTTAGAGGTTGTTTTAAAAGCATTATTAACATCAAAAATTGAGAGGATGTTTTAAAAACCCCAACATAACCTAATACTGAATATTTACTTAAATGTCTATACTTTAAGACATATCTTTACGTTATTTGGTGAATATATAAAAATGCTTATCTTAGTTTCATGTCTATAGTTTTAGATTGATCACAGCGATACCTGTGGCAGGTTATACCTACATTATGATGGGGTTAAAGCAATCGCGTGGCGATCTTTCCAATACAATATCTCTTTAATACTAAAAATATAGAATATGAATGCGATCGCTTCGATCTAAATTGGTGTTTCGTTAATCTGAAAATCGCTATAACTCAAATATCGGCTCAATATTGACTCTAATTGGACTACCCTAATTGGCTTGATGAGGTAGTCATTGGTACTACCTGGAAGCATAGTAATTTCTTCCTCTGTAGGTTCACTAGAGCGAATCATGACAATTTGCAAATCTTTGCAATAAGGATGATATCTAAGGATATTTAGTAAATTAGATTTGCTAACATCGTCTACTAACTGGAAATCTAAAAAAACTAAATCTGGCTGTAGGTTTTGCACCTGATTTAAAAAATCGTTCCCGTTATCTATCCACGTCACTTGGTAGCCAATTGTCTGAAGATAATCTTGCAGGAGTATGGCAGTATTTTCCTCTTCTTCCACAAGCAAAATGCGTTTAGTCTTGGAGATAGAAAAAGATGGCGATAAAGAATGATTATTGTCGCTTCCACTCTCCTCTTCTTCTGGATGCACTGGATTTGGTAGAAACACAGTGAACTGGCTTCCTTCTCCCAAAGTCGATGTAAAGGTAACATCTCCACCATGCAAACGCGCTAATTTACGTGTTAAAGCTAAACCTAAACCAGTGCCTTCGTACTGCCTATTTAACCGACTGTCAAGCTGTTTAAACGGTTCAAATAGAAATTGAAATTGACTGGAGTCTATACCAATTCCAGTATCTGAAACTGTAAAGGTTATTCCTTGCGCTATTTTTTTCACTACCAGCGATACCTGACCTGTTGGAGTGAATTTGATAGCATTGGTGAGCAAATTGAGTAGCATTTGCTTGATGCGTCGCTCATCAGCAATACAAACATCTGCTTCTCGGTCAATTTCGTATGTGAGTTGCAATCCCTTTTCTAAGGCGCGATCGCGCACTGTCCATATGGCATAATTACATAAATCTGACACTGGTAAAGGTGAGAGTAATAGTTCCTCCTTACCTGCTTCTACCTTAGATAAATCAAGGATATCGTTAATCAGTGCCAACAGATGTTCACCACTACTATATATACAACTTATATATTCGTTCTGCTTTTCATTGAGAGAGCCAACTATTTTTTGTTGCAGCAATTGCGACAAACCCATAATTGCATTGAGAGGCGTCCGCAACTCATGGCTCATAGTTGCTAAAAATTCACTTTTTGCCAAACTGGCTGCTTCTGCTGCTTCTTGAGAAGCACGCAACTTTAATTCTGTTTCCTTGCGTTCAGTAATGTCTTCAATCATCGCCAGAAAAAACTCAGGTTCACCATTGCTGTCTGGTATAACAGAAACAGAGATATGAGTCCAAACGAAGCTGCCATTTTGATGCAGGCAGCGTCTTTCCATCTCAATGCGATATTTATCGACAAGCTGCTTTTGAAGTTCGGAGGGGGGAAAGGCAAATTTTGAAGTTACGCCTGAGTTGGTGCGAATTCCTGACATCATTTGTTTGTAAAGTTTTAAATCCCCCCTTTGTGTGGAAATGTAATCTGTAAAGCACTTGCCGTGTAATTCTTCTCGGCTATATCCTAAAATCTCGCACAGTGCCGGATTACTATCGACTATCTGCGCTTTCATATCTATAAGTCCAATGCCGATAGAAGAACGCTCAAAAATCGCTCTAAATTGCGCCTCACTCTGCCGTAGCGCTTCCTGTACGACGTTTCGCTCCCTTGCTTCTATAGCCAGCGTCACGAAATCTGCAATCGAGCCAGCAAAAGTTTCTTCCTCCAAAGTCCATTTGCGAGCTTCGCCTATATGTTCGTGGCAGACTACGCCCACCAAACGACCTTCCAGCCAAATCGGTGCATCTAGCAGGGATGTGATACCCAAAACGGAAAGATAAGACTCGGATAATTCTTGGGTTCTTGTATCGTTTATGGCATCATCTACGGCAATTGTCCGTTCCTCTTCTAAAGCCCGGAAATAAGCTGGATAATTTTTTTCTGAAAGCGAGTTACCAAAGCTATGCTCCTTGGTGTTTACATCATATAAATCGATGCATTCAATTTTTGAACGTTCTTGATTATATAACCACACTCCGACTCGCTTCACTAAGAGCGTCCGAGCAGCAGTTTCTGTGATTTCTCTTAATGCCGCATTGAGATCACCTTGCTGAAATGTCTTGCTTCTTGCCAGCTGCACCAGCGTCTGGCTTTGTTTTCGCCGACGACTTTCTTTGATTTGTAAAGCCTCTTGGGATTGGCTGTGCTCTGTAATATCTCTAGCTGACACCACCTGCATTAGTTGACCTCAAGAAGAAATAACTTTGCTTTGCAGTTCTACAGGAAAATTAGAACCGTCTTTGTATAACTACAATTACTTCATAGGGTTATTCCTAACCGGAAAGTATAATTTTTTGCTCAAAATTTCTGATTCTGGATAACAAGTTATAAACTAGATTTTGCTTATCGCTTCTGTTACTTCATGCCAGTGATTTTTGCCAGGGGATAATTAGCATTTTAAATATCAAGTAATTCTACTATAGAGTAGTATAATTTAAATTTTGGTCTAGGAGATATGGACTAGGAAAGACTCTTCTCAATTCCTAACACCCAGTCTAATTTCTTACTGAGCGCTGAATAGCAAAATATGCTTAATTCTCCTAGAGAAAGATGCTTAATGGCTCAAATTTTGCAACAATTCAAATGACGGCAGCTTTTGTGGAGGTGGAGCGATGACGGATAGTAATGTGAGAATTGTTTCCCTGATTCCCGGTGGAACAGAGATTTTAGCGACACTAGGCTTGGTTGATGCTATTGTGGGGCGATCGCACGAATGCGATTACCCTCCAGAAATCCAAGATCGCCCCATTTGTACCGAAGCACGCTTAAACTCTGATGCCTCCAGCAGCCAAATTCACGACGATGTGAACAATTTATTGCAATCTGCTCTCAGTATTTATCAAATCAAAACAGATGTATTAGAGAAATTACAGCCTACCCACATTCTCACTCAAGACCAGTGTGATGTTTGTGCTGTCAGCTTACACGATGTTGAAAAGGCAGTTGCTACACTCATTGGCAGTAAACCTCAAATTATTTCTTTACAACCCAATCTTCTCCAAGATGTTTGGACTGACATTGAGCGAGTCGGCAACACTTTTGGCGTAGACTCAGTAAAAGTTTTAGAAAATTTAGAAGCTCGCGTCAGAATTTGCCAGCAAAAAGTCCAGGGACTTTCTTTAAATGAACTGCTCACTGTCGCCTGTATCGAGTGGACTGATCCTTTGATGGCCGCTGCCAATTGGATTCCTGAATTAGTTAACTTAGCAGGAGGACAATCTCTGTTTTGTACTACAGGTCAGCCTTCTCCTATCTTGCAGTGGGAAACACTATTAACAACTAATCCAGATGTAATTATTTTTATGCCTTGTGGCTTTGATTTAAATCGCACTCGGCAAGAAGCCAATTTGTTAACTCAACGTTCAGAGTGGGAAAAACTGCACGCTACCAAAGCTGGTAGGGTTTACATCACAGATGGCAATTCTTACTTCAATCGTCCAGGGCCTCGACTGGTAGATTCTTTAGAAATTTTGGCAGAAATTTTGCATCCAGAAATTTTTCAATACGGCTACAAAGGAACTGCTTGGGAACTTTTATAATTTAGCTGGATGTACAACCCTGACCATTTGGTTAGGGTGTTTGTTCAGAATCCGTCGATGGTTCATTGTTAAATAACAGCAGGCGTGCAGCAAGGATGGCAAATCCCACAGCAGCGATCGCTTTTAACAACCGTGTAGGTAATAATTCTGCTACTGCCCCCCCTGCTAATGCTCCCAACAGACTTGTTAACAGCAATGCACCTGCTGCACCAAAAAATACTGCACGCGGAGAATTACAACGCCCTGAAAGTGCGATCGCTGCTAGCTGACTTTTGTCACCCAATTCTGATAAAAAAACTGTAATAAAGCTCAGTCCTAAGAGATGCCAATCCATATTTTTTAGTGGGGAGTGGGGAGTGGGGAGTGGGGAGTGGGGAGTGGGGGATGAGGGAGCAG
>NZ_JAYGHD010000170.1:0-6989 GCF_034932245.1 Nostoc sp. UHCC 0251 | reverse complement strand
GAAACCCCTCATGTAGAGACGCGATTTATCGCGTCTAAAAAACTGACACGTTAGACAGACGCGATAAATCGCTACAAAGAATGGACTCGTCAATCATTCATTAGCTTGACTCAAGGATAATTCGGAATTTAAAGGCAAAACTACTGTGAATGTAGTACCGATTCCGACTTGACTTGTAACGCTGATTTGACCTCTGTGAGCATCAACGCACCTTTTAACGATTACTAACCCCAATCCAGTACCCTGAATTGATTGGACATTTGAGGCTCGGTAGAATGACTCAAAAAGTCGAGCTTGGTCTGGTTCAGGAATCCCCATACCTTGATCTTGAATATAAAAAATTGCTACTTTCTGAATCGGGTCGCAGATTAAATCAAACTGAATCTTGCCACCTCTTGGAGAATATTTAACCGCGTTTGAGAGGAGATTTTCAAACAGGTAATGTAAGAGTCCTTCATCCATTACAGCGTCAGTATGATCGCTTTGGCAGCTAAAAACGAGTTCACATACGCTACTCTCAACAATAGAAAAATCTTCGATTAACTCTCGACAAAATTGTTCTAAGTTAAGTGGAGCAGGGTTGTATACGAGTTTTTCTGCCTCCGCTCGACCCATAAACAACACCTCTTCCATGAGTTTTTCCAGAGATTGCACAGCACCTTGAATTCGCTTTACATAGATTGCTCTTTTGGCATCTGTCAAATTTGCTCCTTGCATTTCTATGAGTTCTACTGCCGATTGAATAACAGTCAGCGGATTACGGAACTCATGAGATACGGTAGAGATAAATAAGGACTTGAGACGATTAAGTTCTTGCTCCTTCTCCAATGCTTGCTCTAGCAACTTTGTTTGGCGTCGTTCGCTAAGATCCCAGAAAACAAGTACTACACCATTTATCTGGTCAGGTCGCCGCTTCAGTGGTGAAGCACTATCACCAATTGGAACTCTTTTTCCGTCTCTTGTAATCAGAGATGTGAATTCCTCTAAATAAACAACCTGTTGCTCCCGCAACACTTTTGTTATTGGGTTTTCTAATGTAGTCTTTGTAATGTCATTGACAATATGAAAAATCTTCGCCGCCTCATTCCCTAAAGCCTCTTTTTGCTGCCAGCCAGTCAGTGCCTCAGCTGCGGGATTCATGAATGTCACAGTTCCCTGCTCATTTGTAGCGATTACAGCATCACTCATTGAGTTTAAAAGGGTTGCTAACTGGTCTCGATTTTCTCGCAGTTCACGCTCTAATTGGTGTTTTAAAAGACCGATCTCGATCGCTATTCTTAAATCTTTGATAGTAAAGGGTTTAACGATATATCCAAAAGGTTGGGTAATTTTTGCTCTTTCTAAAGTATGATCATCACCGTATGCAGTTAAAAAAATTACAGGTACATCTAACTGCTCACGAATTTTACTAGCAGTAGCAATACCGTCCATCTCACCTTTCAGGATAATATCCATTAATACTAGTTCTGGTTGAGTTTCCCATGCCTTGGCAATGGCAACTTTTCCAGATGAAGCTGTACCTGTAACAATGTATCCTAGTTGCCTGAGTTGGCTGGCAATAGTTCTAGCCACAATCACTTCATCTTCAACGACTAAAATCCTAGCTTGACCCATTTGATATTTATTAATGCAAAGTTAACTGCGTAAATTGGATTTTGAATACTGTTCCGTGATTGCGTTCTAGAGTAATGCAGCCTTCTAGTTGTTCTGTAACCAAGTCATATACTAAGGACAGTCCCAAAGAATCAGTATTTTTCCAATCTAAATTATCTGGTAAACCAATACCATTATCTCGGATAATCATCTCAATATTATTGCCAACATTACGTAAAGCAATACTGATTGTGCCTACTTGTTGGTTGGGAAAAGCGTGCTTAAGGGCATTGGAGATTAATTCGTTAATAACTAATCCACAAGCAATAGCTTGGTCAACATTCAAGCTAACTGAATCTATATCAGTTTCTAGAGCGATTTTTCCAGGGCATATTTGATAGGAAATTAGTAAGCTCGCTGCCAAATTATGGATATAATCAGCAACATCAATTTTTCCAATATTAGCGGAAGTATATAAATTTTTATGAATTAGAGATATAGATTCAATCCGGTTCTGACTTTCTCTAAGAGCTTTGATGGCTTCTGGATCTTTGAGTGTTTGAGACTGGAGTTGCAATAAACTGGAGACGATTTGCAAATTATTTTTAACTCGATGATGAACTTCTTTTAAGAGAACTTCTTTTTCAGCCAAGGCATTTTTTAACTTTACTTGAGCTTTTTGTCTTTGAACAAGTTCAGTTTGAGCTTGCTCAAAGATGCTGGATTGTTGAATTGCGATCGCTAATTGGACTGTCAGTTGATCGAGCAAATCTAATTGATTTTCTTCCCATTCGCGGAAACCAGAGCATTGGTGAGCAATCAGTAAACCCCAAAGGTGAGAGCCAGGGTTTTGAGAGCTTACTTCTAGTAAAATGGGCACGACTAAATTTGCTTTAATTTCAAACCGTTCTAACAAGCGAATATGACAATCAGTTAATCCCGCTTCATAAATATTAGCGATCGCTCTTTTACGTCTTTGATAATACTCCACTCCTGCGCCTGCTTGAAAACACGTATCATGAATCTGCACGTTTAAAGAAACTGTCCATCCAGGTTCCACCGATTCTGCCACAATTGTGCCGATCATCTGTGAGTCAAACTGATAAACTACTACTCGATCAACCCCAAGCAAATCTCGCACTTCTTGAACTGTTGCATTCAAAATATCTTGAAGATTTAACGATTGACGAATCCGTTGAGCAACGGTTCGCATCAATTGCTCCCGTTCGGCTTGAGCTTTTAGAGCCAGTTCAGTTTGCTTACGTTCTGTGATGTCTTGTCCAATACCAATAATTTGACCATTTGAAAGTTTAACATTCGTCCAAGATGTGTCGAGTAAATGGCCATCCTGCATCTGAGTCTTAAAATCAATCCAATTACGTTGTGCAGACTGAATAGAATTAATTACATATTGTCGATATTCAGGATTAGGATATAGCGCTTCCAAAACATCGCCAGTTTGGAAATCCTGAAATTTCCAGCCTAAAACACTTTCCCATTCTTGATTTACCCATTGAAGTTTGCCATTGGTATCAATGAGTGCAATCATCAACGGTATACTCTCAAAAATTTTCCGCAAAAACTCATTTTGCTCTTGGAGCTTTGTTTCTAGATTTTTTCGATCATTGATATCATAAAATACTGTTAAAATTGCTGATTCACCGTTAAATGTTAAATATTGCAGTGAAGCGATCGCCCAAAAATAACTTCCATCTGCTCTTTTTAATTGAAGTTCGTAATTCTGAATAGAACCATCTTGATGAAGAAGTTTTTTTAGGGTTTCTAAATCAGCTAAATTATGATATAAATCTAATATTTTTTTGTCATAAACTAAATCCTCTGGAGAAAAGTTAAATATTTTAATCAACTCTGGATTAGCATATAAAATTAACCCGTCAGACATCCGCGAAATCATTAATGGAATAGGAATTCCTTCAGAGATGACTTGAAATCTAGCTTCACTTTCCTGAAGGGTTCTTTCTATTCGTTTGTGTTCTGTTATATCTCGAATATTAACCAACCGAGCGTTGTAACTAGAATAATCTATTGAATGTGTAACGATTTCAACATCAAGAATCTGCCCGTCTTTGCGCTGATGTCGCCATTGCCCAACAAAGTGTAAGTTAGTCTTATTCCGTCCTAAATGTTCTATAAAAATAGGCACATCTTCTGGAGGGCGAATGTCAGTTACTCGCATTTGCAAAAACTCTTTTCGTGAATAGCCGTAGTGGATAACAGCAGCTTCATTTACATCTAAAAATTGCAGATTATCCTGGTTATATACCCACATTGGATTAGGGTTTTTAGAAAAAAGGAGATTGAAACTCCTTTGGCTATCATCAACAATATTTTGCCGATGTAACTCTAAATACCTTATTACTTGTCGAGATAACAATTCTAAGGCTACTTGCTCTTTAACAGCCAAGTTTCGCGGTGCAAAATCAATTACACAAAGACTACCTAGTGCAAAGCCGCTTGAGGTAATGAGGGGAACACCTGCATAAAAGCGAAAATAAGGATTTGATGTTACAAGGGGATTTGTTGCAACTCGTTCATCTTGCAAAGTGTCTTGGATGATTAATATTTTACTTTGCAAGATAGTATAACTACTAATGGAGATACTTCGAGAGATTTCTGATATAGTTACTCCAATTTTTGACTTGAACCATTCCCGTTCTGCATCAACTAGGCTAATGAAAGCAATTGGTGTTTCGCAAAGGTTAGCAGCTAGTTGAGCCAGTTCATCAAAAATTTCTTCTGGTGGCGTATCTAAAATTTGATACTGATTAAGTACTTCTAGTCGTTGGCTTTCATTTTCTGGAAATAGCATTAGTGATTGTGTGACAAAAATCTTTTGTAGTATCAGTTTTAACTTGAATTCGACGAACCTAAAAAGCCACCACAGCCAGAAGGCAAGTTGGCATGATCACATAGAAGCTTAACATTAAGCATAGTTAAATTTTACATATCTCATCCTTTTAGCAGATGATAACTATTAGAGCAACAGTAATGCTGTTAAATACCTACTAGCAATCTAATTTTTCCTTTTGTGTTAAACAAATTTAAAATGTTGGGTTCAATAATTATTCAAAAGGTTATTAGTGATTACTGGGTAGAACTCATCACTGAAAGTCCTTACTGCATCTACTATTTTGGGCCTTTTAAAACATTTGTTGAAGCGAAAGCTGCTTGCCCTGGATATATTGACGACCTTGAAAGCGAGGGAGCCTTGGGAATAAAAATCGTCATTAAACGTTGCCATCCAGATGTGCTAACGATTTGTGATGAAGAAGTGAGCTATAGCAAGCAGTTTTCAGTTGAATGAGGTTATCAGAAGAAGTAAGTGAAGAAGGCAGCTATGCTGAAGAGTGCCATCTAGAAACTAAAAATCTTTACATCATAAATTCATCAGAAAAAGCTAGGTTCAAAACCTCGCTCCTGGTGGGCAAAAAAATCCTTGTTTTTCAAGGTAGGTAAAAACCCCACCCCGGAGTGTCTGTCTGAATTAATTACGAATTACGAATTGCGAATTGCGTTAGCGCAGCGTTAGCGAGTCTTCGAGCGTCATTGCGAATTGCGAATTGCGAATTGCGAATTGCGAATTGGTTTTATCCCCAGAAGTTGAGCTTAGGAGAGGAACCGCAAAAAACGCAAAGAATCTTTGTGTACTTTGTGTTATTTGCGATTTGTTTTATCTTGGGCGTCCCAATGTAGTGATATATAGAGCAGCTTCATCAGTAGGAATACCCAAAACTTCATTTACTTGGTCATCAAAGAAACCACCAATCCCACTAACGCCTACATTCAGGTGCATTGCGGCTAAATTCAGGCGTTGCCCCAAATGACCCGCATCCATATGTAAGTAACGGTAAACGCGATCGCCATATTGTGCGATCGCAGCTTTCAAATCGGCTGTATGAAATAATACTGCTGCTGCATCCCGCCCTAATTCTTGCCCCAAACAGAGAAAATGTAACTCTCGCCGAAAGTTTTTAAACCGAATTTGGCGTAATTCTTGAGCTTTGGGCGCGTAATAGTAACAACCGGCATCTAATCCTTTGACTCCGCAAACAGCAATAAATGTTTCTATTAAATTCAAATCAAAGTAGTCTGGAGAAATATCTAAACTTTGATCGATATAATTTTGCGGTTGGTAAGCAAAATCGAGTAAACGTTTTAATTCATCAAAACTTAAATCATCACCATTATAAGCGCGGGTGGAGCGTCGCTTGTACATAGTAATTTCCAGTTCTGATAGCTTTTGTCCCCAATCTATAGGTGCGGTTGTGGTGGAAATTTTCAAGCAGAAAGGAAAGTTATATTTATCCTCTAAAGATTTTTCTTGTTTGATAGTTGGTAGATTGAGATTGCCAGTGACACCTGATTCGATCTGAGTGTGTCGATGGAAATATGTCAGCAATTCGCCATCGGGGATTTCGGGATAACTGGTTTCGGTGGCGGAAGGTAAAGCAGTACATCCCAATGGCAAGTTTTGATTAACATCTAACAAGTCTGCCAGAGGTAAGACAGCGATCGCACCTTCTTGTTGCGGATCGATATAAAGCAGATCGTTTACCGATTCATCCACAAAACCGCCGATTAAGTGGGGGCGATAGTCAGTAATCGCACCAGCTAGCTCGATATTGCCCAACAGGTGTCCTGTATCTAAAAAAATCCGCCGATAAGCCCGATCTTCATAGCGCCACGCAGAGCGATAGAATACCGCAGTCACAATAATTGCTAGTTGAGTATTTTCTAGAGAAGGATGCCAGAAACAAGCTGCTTGGAGAGTTTGCCAAACATCACTTTCCCAATAGTGCATTAGAGAATGAGTCCGACATTGGTAGTTATACAAACCGGGTGGCAATAACGACGTACCACGGGAAACCACATACACCTCAGCCGGGTATAGTCCACCTGCACTGGGAGCAGCACGTAAATACACCGCGCTACCCATAGAAGGCATTCTCGCCGTCAATCCATAGCTGCGAAACAGCAGCCGTGAAAGTCTTTGCCACCATTGAGCATCTGGGTTATTAGCAAATCCCTCAGATTTTTCTTGAATATAAGGTTTGAGATCAAAAGTAGAGCCAATTTTGTACTCTTTAAAAGGCACTGGCTGTTTAGCCCAGTCTAGCCTTTGACTTTTGGAGGCGAGAGTCTCAGGATCGTATTTAGTCCGTTCGTGATAATGCTGGGCAATTGATTGGTGTAATTCTGGCATAGTACTTTTAATATCCTTGGGGCATCCTTTCTTTGATCTTGGCATTCATCAGCCTCATTATTTCGTGTCAATTCGTACAATCCTTAGAGTCACAAAGTGGTAATTGGTAACAGATGAATTGGGGAATGGGGAATGGGGAATGGGGAATGGGGAATGGGGAATGGGGAATGGG
>NZ_JAYGHD010000169.1:0-7006 GCF_034932245.1 Nostoc sp. UHCC 0251 | reverse complement strand
TTGCATATTTGCGGGATGATTTTGCTAGTTTTGTGGGATGGGCATCTTGCCCGTCCCTTGTATTTTAGGGATCTCGTGTCGCACACCCTACAAGAATCATCCCTTGATTTAGCAACGCCAAATATTCTATAACCCACGAAAGATTTAGATATCTTCAGTACTTTCTAATATCAGGGAATATACTTTACTCTCCCCATTGCACTTATGGAATCGTATGACGTTGTAATTATTGGCGCTGGTCATAATGGTTTAGTTTGTGCTGGCTACCTGCTAAAAGCTGGTTACAGCGTCCTGTTATTAGAAGGGCGATCGCTCCCTGGTGGTGGTTGCACAACTGAAGAACTTATGCCTGATGAAGCGCCTGGTTTTAAGTTTAGTCCTTGCGCGATTAACCATCTCTTCATTTTCTTAGGGCCAGTCATCCAAGAGTTGGAACTGCATAAGTACGGCTTGGAATATCTTACCTGCGATCCAGTTGCCTTTTGTCCCCATCCAGATGGTAAGTATTTCTTAGCTCATCAATCTATAGAAAAGACTTGTGCGGAAATTGCCCGTTACAGTCAGCGTGATGCTGAAAAATACGCTGAATATGCCGATTTTTGGCAGCGCTTTATTACAGGGATTGCTCCTTTCTTCAATGCACCACCTAAATCAATTGTTGATATTGCTGGTAATTACAATCTCAATAGTCTGCAAGACTTATTTTCCCTTCTAGGTGGTTCTAATACAACCCTTGATTTACTCCGTACCCTACTCAGCAGTGCCACAGATAATATTAACGAGTACTTCGATTCTGAGTTTGTCAAAGCACCTCTGGCTAGACTCTCAGCCGAACTGAGTTCCCCTCCCTCACAAAAAGCTATGTCCTTTGGGGCGATGATGATGATGTTGCGTCATAATCCTGGTATGGCAAGACCGCGTGGTGGTAGTGGTGGACTTGTGGAAGCTTTGGTGAAAATGGTAAAAGCTGAAGGTGGTACGATTCTCACCGACCAAAAAGTAGAAAAAGTCTTGGTAGATAATGGTAAAGCGGTTGGTGTGCGGGTTGCTGGTGGCAAAGAATATCGTGCGAATAAAGGTGTAATTTCAAGTATTGATGCCAAGCGCTTATTCTTACAACTGATGGATAGTAGCGATGTCGATAATGCCGATAGCAACTTGCGCGAAAGGTTAGACCGCCGCATCGTCAACAACAATGAAACCATCCTCAAAATCGATTGTGCTTTATCTGAACCCTTGCGTTTTGTCCACCACAATCACCAAGATAATTATCTGATGGGTTCTATTCTGATTGCTGATTCCGTCAATCATGTAGAACAGGCTCATAGTCTGATTACTCTGGGCAAAATTCCTGATGAAGACCCATCAATGTATGTAGTAATGCCTACCGGACTCGACCCATCAATGGCACCGGAAGGCAAGCACACATTATGGATAGAGTTTTTTGCACCTTATCAAATTGCTGGTGCAGAAGGTACAGGTTTAAAAGGTACGGGTTGGACGGATGAACTGAAGAACAAAGTTGCAGATAAGGTGATTAATAAACTGGCGCAGTATTCGCCCAATCTGCAACATTCAATCATCGCTCGTCATGTCGAAAGTCCGGCTGAATTGGGAGAACGGCTAGGAACTTATAAAGGTAATTATTACCACATCGACATGACCTTAGAACAAATGCTTTGCTTCCGTCCGTTGCCGGAATTGGCTAACTACAAAACATCAATTGATAACTTGTATCTTACTGGTGCTGGAACTCATCCGGGTGGTTCAATTTCCGGTTTGCCGGGACGCAACTGTGCGCGTGTGTTTTTGCATAATGAGCAACCCATCGCTCAGAAAATCAAGGAAGCAGGAGGTTCAATTAAATCTGCGTTTGCATCCGTCTTGAGGAAGGAATCAGACTAAGAGGTTGTTTGTAAAGTGGTGGGTGATGTATCACAAATTTTAGATCCTCCTAAATCCTCCTTAAAAAGGAGGACTTTGAGAAGATTATTCCCCTAACGAGTCGATGCAATGGCATAACGGGTCGATGCAATAGCATTACAGGTTAAGGTATAAAACAGTTTTAAAAGACTTTTGTGTACACGATAGCCTTATTAAAGAGAGGGATGTTCTATAAGACAGGGTGAGGTTTTTGGGTAAATTTTGTGAGGTTTTTTGAGCAAGTTCCTGATACTTCTTAGCACAAATGATCAAAAGCCTATAAAATCCTTACAGATACTTCCTGTGACAGTTTCAAATTCCCCACTAGACAGAGAACTGCAACCGTAATAGTAACTAAGATGTGGGTGTAAGAGAGTTATTAAGGAATATTTACAATGGCAACTGAAACTAACAAAGCGATTGATTTATCTACTGAAGCTAAAGCCTATAACGGTGTCGATCGCAATGCTTGGATTTTTGGCTGGAATCCCCAGCAAGAACTATGGAATGGACGTTTAGCGATGATTGGCTTCGTTTCTTACCTACTTTGGGATTTGGCTGGCTATAGTTTAGTGCGTGACGTACTCCACTTGGTTCGCTAATTCTTCACTAATGATTTATCCCCCCTTGGGGAAATAATTCAATAAATAACAATTTAGGAGCGTTGTAATAAACCTACTCGTGAATTAGAGTCTAATGCCGAGGTTATATATGGACGCACTAATACAATAATTCCGAAGGAGAAAAATATGATAACTAAAAACACAATACATGCATTAGGAGTATTTACTAATTCTCAAGGAATAGAGCAAGCAATTAATGAATTAAAAACTGCGAACTTTCCTATGGAGCAAGTTTCTGTCATCGCAAAAGATATAGAGCAAGGCGATCGCGTAGGTGAAGCGCAGATAAGCGATGGGCTACGCCCCACCTTCGGTGATCGCATCGGTGATCAAGATGTCAATACAAGCGGGCCAGTAAAAGAAGCACTAGCAGCAAGTACTTGGGGTAGCGTGTTAGTTGGTTTGAGTAGTTTAGCACTTCCCGGCTTAGGAGCTGTACTCGCAGCAGGTTCTGTAGGTGTAGCATTAGTCAGCAGCGTGGGAGGTGTTGCTGTGGGAGCCGCAGCAAATCAGAATTTACTGAAGGCACTAGGCGATTTAGGAATCCCTGAAGACAGAGCCAGAGTTTATAGTGATCGCCTCCAGCAGAGTTATTATTTGCTCATACTAGAAGGCTCAGAAGAAGAGATTCATCGTGTTGAACCGATATTACGCGATCGGGGTATTGAATATTGGGGCGTTTATGATTCTCCGCAGGCTTCAAATAGTGAGGAAAATTAGCACTTTGTTCATAACAAAAAAGTTTTTCACAGGTGCTGCTATATCTGTGTATTAAATCCAGAATCTTTAACGAATTCTTATAGCAATTTCAGTGAGGGTCTTAAACCCTTGCTCTCTTTGGTCGCGGCAGGAAACAGAGTGCAGTTTTCCTCCTGCCTTTCTTGATAAATTTTAATTCCCAATCCCCAGTACCCAATACCTTTTAAGGAGTAACACTTATGAAATTAAAGCCAATCAATCAACAGGTCGTTTCCGTCGTTGGAGCCTCCAGTGGTATCGGACGGATCGCAGCTCTTGAGTTTGCTAGACGCGGGGCAAAAGTGGTAGTCTCCGCTCGCGGTGAATCGAAGCTAAAGTCTTTAGTAGAAGAGATTCACAGCTTTGGCGGCGAGGCAACTTATTGCGTAGCCGATGTGGAAGTATTTGACCAAGTTAAGGCGATCGCAGATAAAACTGTGGAAGTGTACGGGCGACTTGATACATGGGTACATGTCCCCGCTGTCGGCATCTTTGCCACTTTCGACAATACAACACCAGAAGAGTTTAAGCATGTTATTGATGTCGATCTCATGGGACAGGTGTATGGTGCAATGGCGGCCCTACCCCATCTGAAGCGTGAGGGAAGGGGAGCATTGATTCATGTCTCTTCAATGGAAGGTAGGCGATCGCTCCCCTACCAAAGTGCTTACTCGGCAGCGAAGCATGGGGTTGAGGGTTTTATTGAAGCGATGCGCGTTGAGTTGCAACATGAGAAATGGCCTATTAGCGTCACAAGTGTAAAGCCAGCAGTGATTAATACCCCCTTCTGGAACAATGGGCTGACGAAATTAGGCGTAAAGCCTTCTGGGATACCACCTTACTACGAGCCTAAACTTGTAGCTGATGCTATCCTCTATGTAGCCGAACATCCAACTCGTGACTACTTGGTTGGGGATGTAGCTAAAATATTAGACTTGGTACAGCGCATTTCACCGCCATTAGTAGATTCACTGTTACTGCTCGTTGGCTTCAAGTTACAGCATAGTTCCGAGCCGAAGTCTGAAGATGCATCGAATAATTTTTACCAACCTGTTGCTGAAGACGACAGAGTTGATGGAGATTATGGTAACTTAGTTATACCTAGTGTTTCCGATTGGCTAGAAAAAAATCCGGTTCTTCAGTGGGGTGCGATCGCTGGTACTGCTGCATTAGCGTTGTTAGTAGCTCAAGTAATCAAAGAGCAAGGATAAATGCAGTAGTTCCCCTTAAAAAGGCTTGCTCTAATTCTTTCCTTTTTTAGTCAGAATTCAGGAGTCAGGATCAACACGCTCGTTCCTCTCTACGAGACGCTACGCGTAGCCTTTCGTAGAGAAGGCTTTACGCTGCACTAAGCTATTTGCTGTGTGGTACAGAATTTATTCTGAATTCTGGCTCCCGAATTCTGTTCGATATATAAAACCCGTAAATTAAATGATGGACAAAAATTTCAGGTTGTAAAATTGTTTATCAGCCTGATTAACTTTTATACCTATCTTCCCTTATTAGATACTTTAGTTCAAAATGACATCAGAAAGCCTCATTCTGTTATTTTCTATGACACACTCCTCAAACTAAGTACTGATGCTTATTTATGTATATATCTTGGTTATAGCTATACAGATGACTTATGTGGGGCTGAAGGAGTAGAAATGAAATGTATTTTGATTGACAGCGAACAAGGAGATCAAGAGCTAAGTGAACAGGGAGTTGAAGACCTTTTTCAAGTTGAAGATAGGTTATTTCTTACCCAATCTTAGTTAACTATGATTACCGAAGAAGCAAAATAAAATACACTAGCTGCCTAATAGACAATTTGCAATGCAAATTCTTAAAGTACTAACCAGAGTCTATCTTAGTCCAATAGATTTAGATGAGGCGATCGCTTTCTATGAAAATCTCTTTACAGAAAAATGTTGGTTATGGTTTCAATATTCCGAAGCAGAGTTGGAACTCGCAGGTGTGGGTTCTATTCTTTTAATTGCTGGTTCGGCAGAAGCACTCTCTTCATTCAAGAGTACACACGCAACATTTCTCGTTGACTCACTCAATGATTTTAGAGAAGCACTGACTCAGCAGGGTGCAGTGATTCTGGCGGAACCGAACAAAGTTCCCACTGGAGCCAATATGCGAGCGATGCATCCTGATGGAACTATTATTGAGTATGTTGAGTTTGGATGATTAATTTTTAGCCCACAAAGGATGTGCTGTGAAGGCTGCAATCAGATTGGCTAATGAAAGTGATGCGTTAAAAATGCTGGCAATTTATGCGCCAATTGTGCGGGAAACTGCAATTTCCTTTGAGATAGAGCCTCCCAGCAAGATGGAATTTCAGCAGCGTATCCAAAATTATCAACAGCAGATGCCTTGGCTAGTATGCGAAATTAAGGGTGAGCTTCTAGGCTATGCCTATACTACTCCCTATCGGACTCGTGCCGCTTACCAATGGTCTGTGGAATCATCGGTTTACGTCAATGTTGAGCATCGTAGAAAGGGAGTTGCTAAAGCTTTGTAC
The DNA here is from genome assembly GCF_034932245.1 of Nostoc sp. UHCC 0251. Taxonomy (NCBI): domain Bacteria; kingdom Bacillati; phylum Cyanobacteriota; class Cyanophyceae; order Nostocales; family Nostocaceae; genus Nostoc; species Nostoc sp. UHCC 0251. The sequence goes on along the minus strand of NZ_JAYGHD010000169.1, from coordinate 1,210 downwards.
ACTTCTCTTTTTAGGTTGCTGCAACTCCAAGGATATTACAATGTTTTTGCTGCAATCGCTTTACCTAATTCAGCAAGTGTCGCTGTGCATGAGGCTATCGGTTTTTCACCTGTAAGTGTATTTCGTAGAGTTGGGTATAAGTTTGATGAGTGGCACGATGTCGGATGGTGGCAACTATCTCTGCAACAAAAGCAACTACTAACTGTAAATCCACCTCTCTCTCTGCTAGAAGTTCAAAAATCGCCTTTGTGGAATGAAGCCTTAGAAAGTGGACTGTTGTTACTTCGCGTTTAACTTTGGTGTTGCCATTAGGTAGTTCATCACTGCGACAACATTGATATGGTACGTTTAATCATATCCACTTACTTAGTGATTAATTGTTTATATTACTTTTTATAACAGTTTGAGAAACTCACACTAAATATCTAGCTGCTATGTAATAATAGAAAGTGAGAATTAATTCGGCGACCGCGTTTGTTTTTATTATTGACAGGCTTTTTCCTTTTGGTATTCACAGACTTTTCTCCGAAATCTAAAACTCTACACATCTATGATTTTGGAGACAATTTATGTCAGTTTATGTAGGCAATCTTTCTTACGAAGTTACAGAAGAAGGTTTGAATGCTGTGTTTGCAGAATATGGTTCTGTAAAACGGGTTCAGTTACCTACCGACCGTGATACAGGTCGTATGCGTGGCTTTGGTTTTGTGGAAATGGGCACAGATGCTGAAGAAACAGCTGCTATTGATGCTCTTGATGGTGCTGAGTGGATGGGACGTGACCTTAAAGTGAACAAGGCTAAACCCAGAGAAGATAGAGGTTCCTTTGGTGGTAATCGGGGAAACAATAGCTTCGGCAATCGTTATTAAGATTCAGAGATATAGCTATTGAAGCTAATCTATAAATTGAATTTATTTGTGGCTCAGGCAGGAATGCTTGAGCCTTTTTACTGCAAAACTTGCTTGATAATCAATACTGTTCGGTTAAGCATTTTTAACTTGTAATCTGGTTTTGGGAAAAGGTTACTGGGTTTGGGTTAAAGGTTTTTCTTCTACTTTTTCCCCTTCCCCTTTCCCCCTTAACCGAAAGGTATTGGCTTGATAATTACTTGTTTTGCTTGTTCGCTAGTACTAGGGCGTGTTTTCTAACTTGTTATAAGTAAGTGGGTGCTAAAATTTCCCGCTATGTAACAGAATCTTAATCAGAGGGT
>NZ_JAYGHD010000168.1:0-7081 GCF_034932245.1 Nostoc sp. UHCC 0251 | reverse complement strand
TAATTTTTAGCGATCGCAGCTTTTTTGCCCGATCTCACCAAATCGCGTTGCTCCCAATTGCATCTAAGAAGCGCACTATCCGAACTGCCCAAGTACGCGGCGAACCACTGGAAATTCAGGAGGTATTCATCCGCAACTGCCTACACGTAGATATCTTTATCTGCGTTCTCAGGTGGGATTTTGTCGCCAAGGAACTTACTAACGGGCGATCGCTTAAACAGGTGGTACTGGAAATGGGATTGCGTAAGCAAGGGCGACTGGTTCTACCCTATGAAGAAATTCTCGCCTGCTGGAAAGCCGGTTCTGGTAGTAGGGGATGGCAGAAAATCAAGGATTACCTTATTTACGACTTGGAAGATACGCAACTCATAGCTAACAGACTTGTACCTTCATACCACTATGAAGCACTGGTTGTACCGGGAATGAACCTCCAGCAATTAGCCCTCGCTGGTAACGGCACCAAGTGGAAGCAAATATTCTCGCATCACTACCCAGGATACAAACCCAAACCCGACCGTAAGTATAAATTCCAAGGGGGGATAGCCTACTCTATTCCAGGACTATATAAAAAGGTTGGATACATCGATATTAGTTCTATGTACCCCAAAACCATATTGTCGAAAGGAATTGTCTCTCGTAAGGATACAAAGCGAATCGGCTTGAGCATCTTGCAATATTTGGTAAATGAGAAATTAAGGTTGGAACAAGTTGCCAGCACCGGTGACATTGTTGCCAAGGAAAAAAGAGAATCCACCAAAGTTTTAGCTAATTCTCAGTTTGGGTTCTTCGGAACATCGGAACTCGCCTTCAACGATATGGAAGCAGCCGCCTTGGTAACAGCTTACGGTCGGCGCATCCTACAATTCATGATTGAAGTAATCAATAATGCTGGCGCAACCCCTGTAGAAGTTGATACTGACGGGGTGTTCTTTACTCACCCCAACCCAGAAAAAGTGTATGCCACACTTCAGTCTGAATTACCCAAAGGAATAACCGTCAAATTAGAGTTTATTGCCAATGCAATGTTTATTCCACAAAGGGGAACTAAGAACTATCTGTTATGGCTGAAAGATAACTGGATTATCCGCAAAGGTAGTTGGAGAAACCGTTCTCGCTCAAGGCTAGAGAAAGAATTTCCTGTTGAATATCTAACCTACTTAATCCAAAACCAATCTACGGCAGAGGAATATTTCAGAGAAGTAAAATCGCAGATTTTATCAGGAAAATACCCGATAGAAAAACTCTGTATTACTCGCAAAATTCGTGTTGGGGAAAAAGAACTTCTTAAATTAGGAAAACCTGGTGATGTAGTAATTTACTATTACGGAATTAGAGGTATTACTAATACCAGCACAAATGAGAGCTATTCACGTCAATACTATCTTGACCTAATTGAAAAAAGACGAGAAGAAATCCTCAAAATAGCCGCTCCTGAAATACTAGAAGGTGATAAACGTCAGTTATCCCTTTTCTAGATGAACAAACTTGATATTTAACGTAACCAATGAAAATAATAAATATCAAGTCTTTTTTCAACTCATGAATTATCAATAATTTGTAAATAATGACAAATACTTACAATGAAATCGGTTTTCATTAAAGTATTTTCAATCCTTCATAAAAACAAAAATTTATCGCTAAAAGTCAGATTAGTAAAAACAGTATCAGTCATTAACTAACTGATTAAGTTCACTAATTTATTGATGTCTTAATGGAGATATCATTCTTAAATTGGAAAAGTAACTAATGAAAAATAAATCCTCATATCGAAAGCCCAGGCTTAATAAAAAACAAAGGGCTTGGGTGAACTCATTCCTTGCATCTCATCCTAATGCCAGAGTTAGAAATATCTATGAATTAGATGGCGATCGCGTTGTTGAAATTGAGTGGTGGGAAAATACAAACCGAATAATATTAGACCCAAAAACCTACATTCAAGGAATTATCAGCTACAAAATGCGGGTCAAACTAAGGAAATTTGGCGATGCGAGAAAAACAGCCGAGTTCTCGTACCGGATCACCCCGCCAGAAAAACGAAGTGCATCATGGCACTTAACAGGCCAACTTTCTCTAGAACTTCCCCAGTGTTACAAAGTTGCAGAACCAAACAACCCAGTTATCGTTAAACCAAAAAGGAGGAATGCTAAAACCAAGAAAGTTAAAAAATTAATTCAGCATACTCTTCCTCTATCAGGAATTAGTGCCCAACTTCATGCTATGAACATCGAAGATGGTGGTGTTCCTTTATCCGAACAAGAACTATTACTAGAAAGCGTATCACACCTAAATCTAGATACTGGTAAAGAGACTAAACTTCCAGGAGCTATAGTCAAAATTCTTTCCCATAAAAAAGCTAGCTTAAAGGAATGGGAAACAGCTATTGCGCTATATGAGGTAACTGGTTCTAGTGGAGTCATAGAGTATCTCCAACAATTGGATTCTTGGCGGAAATATTTGGGTACTCAACCAGTAGAAAACACTGTTCAGAAAGTCTCAAATCATAAGTCAGTACAGCCAGCACAAAATTAAGTATTTACTGAGTGCTATATTTTGCTAGCGGCTATATAACAAATACTAAGGATGTGGAAAGAGTTAATACTAACTCTTATTTTTTAAACCACCGCTTACGACTAACGCCTGATAAATAAATGTTTATCTAATCTATCATGACTGTATACCTGTACTACGGCGAAGATAGCTATTCACTCAATCAAAAAATTGATTATTTAGTGAATCAAAATGTTCATGCGGAATGGAAAGCTTTCAATTACGTGAAGCTATTTGGAAATGAGAAAAATATTGCTGCCAAAGTCTTTACTGAGGTTATGACCTTGCCCTTTGGAGAAGGTAACAAAATTATTCATACAGACAGCGACTCTCTAATTGGAAGTTTATCAAATGAAGATAATAACCAAGAACTTGAAAATCAACTTTCCCGAATACCTTCAAGCAACCTTCTATTAATTACTGGTAATAAAAAGCCAGATTCGCGCAGGACAGTAGTAAAAACTATCCTAAAATATGCCCAACAAGAAGAGTTTCCTCTCGTCCCTAGTTGGGATAAAAAGGGGATAGTTAACTTGATAGGAAAGTATGCAGCCATCCATCAAGTTAAACTCACTCCAGATGTCACTGATTACCTAGCTGAAGCAATTGGCAATAATACTGCACGAGCCAATAGCGAATTCGCTAAACTTGCTGTTTATACAAGTGGAAAAATAATCTCTCTTGAGGAAGTAAAACAGCTCGTTGTTAATCATAATACTGACTACCTAAAGCTTACTATTGCTATGTTAAGAAACCATCCAAGTTTAGCAATAGTGCAGGTATCTAAACTACTGGATAATAATGAACACCCGCTCAAAATAGTAGCAACACTTACCTCTATTTTCCGCACTTGGTTAATAACCAAAGCTGGAGTAGAAACTAAATTATCTGATACTAAGATTGCAGAAATAGCGGAACTTAAAAATCCCAAAAGATTGTATTACCTCAAAGAGGAAGTCAAGTTTGTAGGCGTTCAAAACCTTAAACACAGCCTTACTTTACTTGTACAACTTGAAGCCGAACTCAAAAGCGGAATTGACAACCTAACCAGTCGAATTGCTGAAATTTGTACGATATGAGAAACAACCCATTTACAGAAATCACCGGACAGCATACCGCCAAACTTCTCCTGACTGAAGCAATCGAACAGAATAAAATTGCTCCTGCATACCTATTTAGCAGTCAAGTTGAGGGAGTAGGGAAAGGAAAAACCGCTTTGGCGATCGCAAATGCCATACTCCCAAGAGAGAGTCGCTCCGCGAAGGCAGGAGAAAATAACTATCTAGACATCTTACAAATCAAACCAACCCATCCCGAAAACACCTCCCAGCAGAAAGGTATACCTGCTATTCGAGTAGAACAGGTGCGCGAGGTAATTGAATTCCTTTCAACTAGTGCAGTCAAGGCCAAGCAAAAGGTGGTGATTATCCACGAAGCAGATATGCTCAACCCTACCGCCGCCAACAAACTTCTCAAGACGCTGGAAGAACCGAAAACTGGAACATTTATCCTGATCTCGTCCTATCCTCAAAAGCTATTACCTACTATCAAGAGTAGGTGCCAAATCATACCTTTCCAAAGGTTAACTGATGAGGAGGTTATTTCTGTACTGAAAGACCAACAAATCGAGGCAACAGAAAAAATACTAGCTATGAGTTCAGGCAGTCCTGGTCAAGCGATCGCCAACATCACAATGTTAGCTTCCATCTCAAAAGAAATCACAAGTCAACTGGAAGTACCTCCTGACGATATTCTCAACGCACTCAGTTTGAGTAACTCCATCTCAAGCTGGAATCACGAGACACAATTATGGCTGCTTACCTACCTGCAACACGACTGGTGGCAGAAATTAAAAAACACTCAATTGCTAGCTAAATTCACTCAAGCAAGAACGCAATTGCTGCATCACGTTACTCCTAGAAGCGTTTGGGATAACCTACTTCTGCCATAGCAAAACACACCCATTATCAAAAAGCACTGCCAGTTAGAAGTATTTCTAGCTGGCAGTATTTATTTACACATAATAAATATGAACCAGCAGCAAAGCTTATTCGATGTCGAAGAAACCATCTGTAACAGCAAAAGCCAAAAAGCTAGCGAAATTCTTACTCCTAGCACTAGAAAGATACTTCAGTTACTAACCAGCCAAGGGATTAACAAAACTGTAACAGCCAGTCTACTCGATCTAGCAGGAGCAAGCCGTGAAATTGTTCAATACATCGCCGGGCCAGTTGTAACTCAGCAGAACGGCTGGCAACAGTCAATTCCGTCCTGGGTATGGCGTGCGATCGCAGTCGATAGATTAGATGCAGCATTAAAAGAGATAGACAAAGGAGAAGTAGGTAAACTCGCCTCTAGCAGCGAAGTTGTTGCACTTATGATGCCAATTGCTTTTGAAGTGCCGCTATCATCCGAATGGACAGATGTTTACCTCTGGGCAAGTCATGATGCCCTAGTCAAGCACAGACCTTTCGATAATTTCAAATACGATAACCTGTGGGAGAAGATTGGTACAAAACCGATTCAGTATGAAAAAATCCGCTCTGATTATGAAACCCTAGCTGCTGATATCCGCTCCCGCATAGTCAAACACGCGGCGAAAGAAGGATGGGGTAAAAAGTCGTCAAATAAGAACAAACACCCTGTTACAGCAACTTCAACTGAAAGTAATACTAAGATGGAGCAATTGTCACTGTTTTCATAACTAATTGTTAGTACTTTTTTCAACAGTCTTCCCAAAGTCCTTCCTCTCCTTCTCTGTGAGAGGAGGTAGTTCTTCTTTATAATAAAAATTACCTAATTTCTGACACTGATTGATATAAATTCGTCTTGCTGAATCACTCGCCCTCAAATCCTGACGTAAAAGTAATTTAAACGGTTTTTCACGCTCTTTCAATTCCTTCACGGCTACAAGCATTTCTTGTGATACAGCAGGATTTTCATAAGTAGAAGAAAGTTCCTCACTTGATGAATAAACCTTTAGTTTATTGCCAGCAGGTTGAGTTAGAAGTCGCTGAGTGTTATACGAACGCCACAGACCCAATTTCTCGCGCCGTAATGACTCAATTTCAACCTCACCAACTCGGTCTGGAGTACTACGCCGCACGTAGAGAAAACAAGCTTTATCAGCTGCTACAGTTAAATTCACTTTCACACCATTACCATCAAAATAGAATGAGTCAATTAAATCGTTGTCTGCACTAACTTCTCCAAGTTTCTCTTTATTTGATAAATCAGGCAACGCTTCAGGATTTAGCGATGGCGAAGCATTATTAACATTAGCTGAGGATAATGATGGCGTAGGTGAAGGATTTGATTCTATAGCTGAAATTTTATCTTCTTTTTCTGGAGATGAACATCCAACCAGTAAGAATAATAATCCTATAAATAAGTATTTTTTCATAAATATAAAATTGTCTTTATAAACCAACAGCAGAATATTAATTATTGCTTACCACTCAACCGACCTGTTTGATAAAAATTAAGCAGATCGGGGAAAGCTTTTTCTAGCAGCCAGTTTCGCCCAACTTCTGATTCAGGAATATTTGAAGCAGCCATGTAATAACCACTTCTGTAAGCAGCTACACCCAAACAAGCTTGTAAGCTGGATATCGCCCGTGAAGAAGCTGGAATAGCCATCAAATCTTGCAGATGACTGGGATGATAATTTTGTCCTACCAGCATGAAATAAACCAAAGTATGAACCAACCGTGATAAAACAACTGTTCGGTCTTGCCAACGTTCTAAATGAGACTCGATACAGAAGTAATCAGGTAAATCAGCCGCCTGAGATTCATCATCAAGGAATAAATCGCTCTGGCTTTCGATAAAACTGGAATCCAGACCTATAAACTGTTTGAGAAAAACAAGCGTTTTCCCCCAACGTTCGTGTCCCTCAGTTTCAGCAGAAAATGCGCCTTCTGAATACTGTGAACCGTACTTATCTTGCAGTTGTACAACCGCCTCTTGATTGATATCGTCATGCCAGTCAGATTCAGCAAAAAACTCTTTTAAAATTTCCTGTAAATAGATGGATGAAAACTGCCTGACATCTGGTGCTTCGTCATCAAAATCGTCTTCATAAGTATCAATAATAAATTTCTCTAATTCGATTTCTAGCTCTTGCTTTCTATTAACTGGCAGTAATGATTTAGCGTCTTCTAACGTTAGAGGAAAATCTAAATAAGGATGACCTTTAGCTAAGTAATAATCACCCAAATCTGCTAAAATTTCAAGCGCGATAGTCCTGGAAAAATACTCATCTTGGGGATGCACGTATACTCGGTCTAATTCCTTATCCACTAGCATCATAGTAATGGCCAGTAGGGCAAACCATGACGCATCGTGCAAACAAGTCGGTAAATCAGTAATTAAATCTACTAACTTCAATTCTAGGATTTCTCCCCAAACACATATCCTATTGGTATTGGAAATATCACAAAAATGCTCGACATCTTCTCCAACAGATGTTTCTCCTAACTGTAAGAGCCTGCAATTATAAATGCCCAAACCTGCAATCAAGACATTTTCAAAC
>NZ_JAYGHD010000167.1:0-7274 GCF_034932245.1 Nostoc sp. UHCC 0251 | reverse complement strand
CGAATCCCTGGTAATAGTGCGTTACGCTGTCGCTAACGCACCCTACGTATCTTTTTAAAAATCAAACCAGATTCCTATATTGCCATAAATATTACTTATTTGGGTGACTGGATTTTAATCATGTCTTCCAGTTAGCTTATTGTTTTCTTAAACTTCTAATGGAAACATCTTTATTGCTAGCTAAGTTCTCTCATAACTACTATCAACAAATTTCAATCTGTATCTCAGTCTTCTACACTCATTACTCACTAACACAGATTAGTGGTTGACATTTCATTTCTCAAGCTTTCGATAACTCTGAGAGAATACATTTACAAAAAATGCCTTTTCATTGTTAATGACGAAATCGGACTTAACGGACTTTCCCGAACTGTAGTGTTGTAATTCTGAAATTTCCCCGTAATTCCGGTTTTTAGCATGAGAACATGATTTCTTTTTCCCACAAGTAATGCAATGAGAGAACTTGAATAGTTTGCGAACCAGTTAAATCCAAATACCCAACCAACATTATAATTATGGCAATTGAGTTAGTAGGCTTTGCTTCTTTACCTGCTGATACCTATAGTGATGGACCTGCTTCTGGCGAGGGAATTTCAGCCAATGGCAGAACGGGGGCTTTTCCAGGACAGCCAATACAAGGCTTCAGTGGTGTACAGTTTGCTAATAATGACTCTTTATACTTTCTGTCAGATAATGGCTACGGCAGTAAAGATAATAGTGAAGACTTTCTGTTACGCATCCATCGTCTAAACCCAAATTTTAAAGGAACAGAAAATGGAGATGGCACTGTTAAAGTTTTAGACTACATTCAACTATCTGATCCCAATAACAAGATTCCTTTCCAAATAGTTAATGAAGAAAGTTCTGAGAGATTACTAACTGGTGCAGATTTTGATATAGAATCATTCGTCTTTGATAAAGACGGGACAATTTGGGTTGGAGAAGAGTTTGGCCCGTACCTACTGCATTTTGATGCCACTGGTAAGCTGTTAGAAGCTCCCATTGCTACACCTGACTTCTTCAAAACTTTAAATGGAGAAGCACCTAAAGTAATTGGTCACAGAGGTGCTAGTGGGGATCTTCCAGAACATACCCTACAAGCATACATACGAGCAATTGCAGACGGCGCTGATTTTATTGAGCCTGACTTAGTAGTTACAAAAGATGGTGTGTTAATTGCTCGTCATGAGCCTGCTTTGGCAATTTTGAATGCTGATGGCACTCTTAATTTAAGCAATACAACCACAGATGTTTACGATATTACCAAATATCCACAGTTTGCCGATCGCAAGAAAACAGTCAGCCTAGATGGAACTGAAATCACAGGTTGGTTTGCTGAAGACTTTACTTTAGAAGAAATCAAAACTTTAAGGGCCATACAGCGTGTACCTTTCCGCGACCAATCCTTCAATGGTCAATTTGAGATTCCGACGCTAGCAGAAATCATCGACTTGGTTAAGGAAGTAGAAGCCCAGACAGGTAAAAAGATTGGCATCTATCCCGAAACTAAGCATCCCACCTATTCTGCCGAAGAAGCAACCTATATAGGCACTACAGAGAAAATTAACAGAAACATCAGTGAGATACTGATTGATACACTCAAGGCGGAGAACTTCACTGATCCTAGCCGGATTTTCATCCAATCTTTTGAAGTCGGTAATCTCAAGGATCTGCACGATCGCATTATGCCAGAGGCAGGCGTAGATATTCCCCTGGTTCAACTTCTAGATGCAGCTGGAATTGAGCTAAACGGTGAGATCATAGAGACTCAGCCTTATGATTTTGAAGTCAGTGGCGACCTTCGGACTTATGGTGATTTACGGACTCCAGAAGGTTTGGCTGAAATCGCTACCTATGCTGATGGCATTGGCCCTTGGAAGCGCTTAATTGTTAGTGTCAAAGGTACTGATGCTAATAATGATGGTTTGGCAGATGATGTCAATGGCGATGGAACAGTAAATGATGCTGACAAAACGCTGTTACCTCCTACTACCTTAATTCAAGATGCTCACAATGCAGGTTTACAGGTTCATCCCTACACCTTCCGCAATGAAGACCTGTATTTAGCAGCAGATTACCAAGGTAATCCAGAACTAGAATATCAGCAGTTCTTTCAATTAGGGGTAGATGCACTCTTCACAGACTTTCCAGATACAGGGGATAAAGTTCGAGATTTCTTGAGTGATCCTCAGAATAACTTAGTGCGATCGCCACAAAACCCCGATGTTCTCTCAGGAGATGCTTTTGCTAACTTGGGTGGTTCCAAAGGTTTTGAAGGCGGAGCAATCAACGCCAGCAAAACTAAGCTCTACATGCTGCTAGAGGGTACGGTTCAAGGTGATCCTGCTGGTGCTTTGCGGATTAACGAATTTGACATTGCCAGCCGCGAGTACACCGATAATAAACTTTACTACAAGCTGGAAAATCCCGCGTATGCGATCGGGGATCTAGCAGTCATTAATGACAGTGAGTACTTAGTTATTGAGCGCGATGGTGGTCAAGGTGATTCTGCTCAATTCAAAAAGATTTTCAAAATAGACCTGTCTAAAACAGATTCTAATGGCTATGTAGTCAAAGAAGAAGTTGCAGACTTGTTGAATATTCAAGACCCCAACGACCTCAACGGAGATGGTAAAACCACCTTTGACTTTCCGTTTGTAACAATTGAAAATGTTTTGGTTGTTGACAAAAACACCATTTTGGTAGCTAATGACAACAACTATCCCTTCTCAACAGGTCGTCCTGGAGATGATCCTCAGAATCCAGTTATAGACAACAATGAAATTATTCTGTTGAAGCTGGAGAATCCCCTCAACCTCGCTCCTGATTTAGGTCAACCTCAAGCTGAAGAAATCAGGTTTGGCTCTATTACCAGCGATGATATTACAGTTCAGCCAAATCAAACTTTATTTACAGGCGACGGAGCAGACTTTGTAGAGGGTACTAAAGGTAACACAATCGTAGCTGGGAATGGTGAAGACACGGTATTGGTCGGTAGTGACTCCTCAGTGTCCACAGGAGACGGTAACGATCAAATCTTAATTGGCGCAAATGGCCCTGCTAGCAACATTAGTGCTGATGGTAGTGCTGGTGATGACGAAGTTACCGTAGTTGAAGCCAATGGTGGTAATAATTTGTTTGGGGCAGCAGGTAACGATACTTTGATAGTAGTTGAAGGAACTCGCCAACTGTCCTTCGGTGGCTCAGGTAACGATACTCTCAAGAGTCAAGGTAGCAATAACCGTCTCTATGGTGGTTCTGGAGATGACAAACTCTTCTCCAATGTGAATGATTCCCTGTTTGGTGGCGATGGTGATGATATTTTATTTGCTGGTCAAGGAGGCGGTAATCGCCTCAGTGGTGGTGCTGGTGCTGACCAATTCTGGATTGCTAACGCCAGTCTGCCAACTAGCAAGAACATTGTGACTGATTTTGCGATCGGGATTGATAAAATCGGGCTGGGCGGTATTGTCCTCAACGATCTCACGGTATTGCAACAGGGTAGCGACACTCTCGTGAAAACCGGAAATATAGAGTTGGCTTCATTACTTGGAGTTACCTCAACAACCCTTACAGCAAATGATTTCGCTTTTTCTGCTAGTGTCGTGGCTTAGTTATTAATTTTTCAATTTCATACAGCTTATTTAGCAACCTCATCTCGCTTGCGGGATGGGGTTTTTTAATTTGTGGAAATAATATAGTTCACCTACTTTAGTGCCTATTACAAGCTTAAATTTACACCTTATTTGTAACACTTACGTAATTCATGTATATGTAGATGCGATCGCTAATAAAGCCTTTGCATCAGTTCTAATCTGGATATTCTAAGCGTATTTACTGAAGTTTTGTCGATATTTATACAATAAACTGTATAGTGCATTACTCGCCTTGCTAGCAAAGAATATTACTTTTACTAACTATTTTGCAATTTCAAGACAAACATGATGCAGAAAATTCTGAATTTCGTGGAAATTCAAAAAGATGGCACAAACAATGTCGATGGGCTTGATAATGCCATCTTTGTTACCCTCAGCCCCGATGGTAAGTTCCTGTATGCCACTGGATATAATGACTCAGCGGTGGCGGTGTTTGAGCGGGATGAGCAAACAGGTCAGCTAAGTTTCGTAGAAATTCAAAAAGATGGCACTAACGGTGTCGATGGAATTGGTGGTGCTAACTCCCTCACCGTCAGCCCAGACGGCAAATTCCTCTATGCCAGTGGATATGATGACTCAGCAGTGGCGGTATTTGAGCGGGATACGACTACAGGTCAACTGAGTTTCGTAGAAATTCAAAAAGATGACACTAACGGTGTCGATGGGCTTAGTGGCGTTTACTCCCTTATCATCAGCCCAGACGGTAAATTTCTGTATGCCAGTGGGTATGGTGACTCAGCGTTGGCAGTGTTTCAGCGGGATACGACTACAGGCCAACTGAGTTTCGTAGAAGTTCAAAAAGATGACACTAACGGTGTCGATGGGCTTAGTGGCGCCGAATCTTTGACCATCAGCCCTGATGGCAAATTCGTCTATGCTGCTGCATATGGTGACTCAGCAGTGGCGGTGTTTGAGCGGGATACGACTACAGGTCAACTGAGTTTCGTGGAAGTTCAAAAAGATGACACTAACGGTGTTGATGGAATTGGTGGTGCTTCCTTCCTGACCCTCAGTCCGGACGGTAAATTCCTCTATGCTGCTGGATATGATGACTCAGCTGTGGCAGTGTTTGAGCGAGATACGACTACAGGTCAGCTGAGTTTCGTGGAAGTCCAGAAAGATGGCACAGATGGTGTCGATGGGATTGGTGGTGCTAACTCCATCACAGTCAGCCCAGACGGTCAATTACTCTATGTCGGTGGATTGATTGATTCAGCGGTGGCGGTGTTTGAGCGAGATACGACCACAGGTAAGCTGAGTTTCTTAGAAGTTCAAAAAGATGACACAGATGGTGTCGATGGGCTTGGTGGTGTTTACCATATTACAGTCAGCCCGGACGGTAAATTTCTCTATGCAGCTGGACAAAATGACTCAGCAATAGCGGTGTTTAGTGCGCCTTTCAACAATGCGCCAGAGGTGGCAAATGAAATTCAAGATCAAGAAGCTACCGAAGATAGTGTCTTCAACTTTATTGTTCCAGTTGAAACCTTCAGCGATGCAGATGTTGGAGATATCCTGACTTACACTGCAACTCTGGCAAATGATGATTTACTACCGACTTGGTTGAACTTCAATTCTACTACCCTTACCTTCAGTGGCACTCCGACAAATAACGATGTGGGTAGTTTAGACATCAAAGTTATCGCTGAAGATATTGCTGGAGATGAAGTCAGTGATGTATTTACACTTGTAGTTGCTGAAAAGAATTTTGAACCGACAAATTTAATATTTACCGCTATCAGCGATGACGACGATGATGACGACGATGATGATGACGATAGTGGTAGTGGCGACGGAGATGATGATGACGATGATGATCAAAAAATCATTGGTTTCTTCACAACCACTGACCCAGACCAAGACGATGAACACACTTATAGTTTAGTAGCGGGTACTGGCGATACTGATAATGGTGCATTCATCATTGAAGGAGATAGCTTAAAAATTAAATCTGACGCGACTAAATCTAGTTATAAAATCCGCGTTCGCACTACTGACCTTGGTGGACTTTCTTTTGAAAAGGATTTAGCTGTTAATATTGATGGCTTTGGGTTTACTACAAATACCCAGATAACAACTATTTTCCAACTGGTCAATATTACTCAAAATATCTTTACCGTCAAAAGTAAAGTTAAGGGTGGCAAAGGAAAACTCTCTATTAAGATTAAAAACAACAGTGCTAAAGAGGTGAATGAACTGTGTGTATTTGCTGTTGACGATGATGAAGGTAGAATTAACGGCATAGCCCCTGGTGCAGAGGGTTATACGCGAGTTGCTTTAGAGCGTTCAAAGGTGATTTTATCCTCCATTGCGAAACTGCCCAAGGGTTTTAAAAACGATGATCTGAAAAATATCTTAGAATTCGAGTCTGGTACAAAACTTAGATTCTATCTGGTATCCAACAGTACTACTCAGGCTGTACTGTCTGGAAAAACTTCTTTCTCAAGTGTCGTTTTTTCCTCAGCTACAAATAACAATATAGGAGAGGAAGGGTTTTCTCTCAACTTCCAGAATCTCACAGTGACGGTTCAAGCAACAGAAGAAGAGGTATCTTTAGGTACTGGTCTGCAAGGCAAATATCAAGGCCAACTGATTGATTTACGAAGTGTGACACAGTTAGTAACGGCTGAGTTTACAGTCAACAGAGAAGCATCTTACAACAACTTTGTCGGCTTCTATAAGGTGGCTGATGAGAATGGTGGTATTGACACCAATGGTGATGGCAAAGCAGATATTCTCGTGGGGCAGGCTGGTTATGCCCAAGCTGCTGTGCGTGGGCGTGTTGAAGGTATTGACTTGGCAGTGGGCAACCAAGGTAGAGCAAATTATACTGGCACTTTCGGGGCGAATTCTTTGTTTGCACCATTTATTATTGTGGATGGTAAACCCGATGCAATTCTCAATGGCAATAGCAATAAGAAAGTCTACTTCTCATTCTTGGGTGCTAACTCAGATAAAGTAGATCACATTCGACTATTGGGAAATAACACCTTTGGTTTTGAGGATCTACCAATTGGCGGTGACAAAGATTACAACGATATGATTGTGCAGGTAAAATTGAGTGTCAATGTTGCCTAGTATCAAAGGCGAGTAATTACTTAGCAAAATCAAACAACCTCATCCGAGTTGCGGGGTGGGGTTATTTTGTAGCGATCGCAATTATATTACAACGTCGCCGTTTGAGTTGGTGTAAAACGCAAAAAACCCCGGCGAAACTAACCGAGGTAAGAGAGAAGTATGAATGACAATGAGATACAGCGATACCGAAATTAGAAAATCTTAGCTAACGCTAAAACCAACCAAAACTAAAGTTGTGACAATTAAAGTCGCAAAAAGACTCTGCAAAACATATTTACGTTGTTCCCAAATTGCTGGGTACTCGGCGTAGTAAATCTTGGGTTCGGCTGCGTAGTTATTGAGGATACCATCTTCATTTACAGTGGTGTACATAGTTTTTTCTTTTTTTATTTACTTATGTAACTAAATTTAACAATATTGTTACAAAACGTCAAGAGGACTTGACAAAAAAAGGCTGATGATTTTAATAAACGTTACCTATCAGGCAATACAGTTCAGATAAAACCAAAACACTTGTAGAGACGGCGATTTATCGCGTCT
>NZ_JAYGHD010000166.1:0-7447 GCF_034932245.1 Nostoc sp. UHCC 0251 | reverse complement strand
ACACACCCTACATATACTTAGATTTTTTCATAAATCAAATACTAGTCCTATAGATAAAATAATAAATCTAAGTATGTTATACCAATTCTCTATGAAGATGCACATAATAAGACCCCCCTGTAGTGCCCCCTTAACAAGGGGGGACGGCGACAGCCGGGGGGTAAATATATGCGACTTCACAAAGAAACGGTATTATCTATTCGATACCAAATTAAAAAGGAATAAGGTTAGGCGTTAAGGGTGAAGGTAAACAATTATTTACCTTCACCCTTAACCCTTTGCTCCATCTGAACAAGAAGTTTAATATTTTTATCCTTCTTGTATGGTTAAAACGCGACAGATTGGGCTGTCCCCTTGAGATTGATTGTTGTATAAGTTTGTTTCTGCCCCTGGTTGAATTGAGGAATCACAGAAAAGCGGTTTGTTGTTGTGATTCCTTTAGTTTGAACTTTTACTTCGTTGCTAGATCCAAGGTTTACACGAGGTATGAGTAAAGTAAATGTGGTGTTGCCAGTATCTACTGTCTTTTTAATAGTCACACTTACTAATGTACCAATTTCCGTATCTACAGTACGGATTTCATTTCCGGTAAAGTTTAATGTCTCTTTCTGCTCTTGATAGTTGAAAAGGGGCTTACCAGTAAAGCTTGACGTTGAGTAATTAATACTGACTTTCTCGCCTTTGGAATTATATCCTGTGAAATTATACAAGTTCGGTGTTCTTTGTACTTGGGCATGAGACTGTAATACAGGTATTGCTGCTAAGGTTATACCTAATGTGAATGATGCAATTAAGTTTCTTGTTTGCATATTTCAAAAAGTTATTACTATTTTGATGAAGATATCTACCCTGATGGGATGACAAGGAATTAAACCAATTTTAAAAGTGGATATTCCGGAAAAATTTTCAAATTAAATACATCGCAATCGTTTTTAATATACTTGTAATTATTTGTAATAGTGGGTAGAGTTATATCTGTTTTAAAAATAGAGGATAAGTGGCGAGGAATAAGGAAAGGGATTTTTATACCCATGTTGTAGGCTATTGCTCATAAATGTCTTGCAAATAGGTAAACTTTAAAACCTCCTATTACAGCATGGCGAAAGTAAAGCTACCATTAAAAATGGTAAAAAAGCCAAAAACCTAAGTCTTTTGACTTCCAGAAAGCGATACTAAGGTTTTGTTTTATAATAATAAATTTTGCATTTCCCATTGCTTATGAAGCTACGCTCATATATGCTTATAGGATTTTTTCTTAGCCTTCTGCTAAGTATTTTGCCTTTTTCGGGGAATTTCACTAATGCTGCAATACCGACAGCAGTAGCACCTGTATCTGCTGTCTCATTCACTCAAGGGGTGCAAAAAACAGTATTGGATAACGGCTTAACGGTGCTAACGAAGGAAGTCCATACTGCTCCCGTGGTGAGCGTACAAGTTTGGTATAAAGTTGGTTCACGTAACGAGGTTAAGGGAGAGAGTGGCATTTCTCACCAGCTAGAACATTTAATGTTCAAGGGTACAACTGCCCGTCCAGTGCAGTTTGGAAGGTTATTTAGTGCCTTAGGTAGCCAATTCAATGCTTTTACTAGTTATGACGAAACAGCTTACTTTGGCACAGTGCAACAAGACAAACTTGAAGCACTGCTGACACTGGAAGCGGATCGCATGGAAAACTCTTTAATTGGGCCAGAACAACTCACAAGTGAAAAGCGGGTGGTGATCTCCGAGTTACAAGGGTATGAAAATTCACCAAGCTACCGTTTGAGTCGGGCAGTGATGCGAGCTGCTTTTCCTAACAGAGCCTATGGCTTACCTGTAGGAGGCACAAAAGCTGATGTAGAAAAATTCACGGTGGAGCAGGTGCGGAATTACTACCAAACCTACTACAGCCCAGAAAATGCCACGTTGGTAATTACAGGCGATTTTGACACAGAACCTGTACTCAAAGTTGTTAAAGAAACTTATGGAAAGCTAACAAATCGAGGAAAAGAAGGTACGGGGACACAAGGACGCAGGGGCGTCGTGAGGCAAAATATCACTGCGTCTTCTCCGGTTGCCCCTACTACTAAAAAAGCGCCTATCGTTTTACAGCAACCTGGAAGTGCGGCACTATTGCAAGCAGTGTATCCTCTACCAGATATCAAGCATCCCGATGTCCCGGCAATTGATGTGATGGATGCCATCCTCACAGGTGGACGTAGCTCTAGACTTTACCAAGCCTTAGTGGAATCTGGACTCGCTAGTTCAGTGAGTGGCAGTCCTGCCGAACTCATCGAACCAGGTTGGTATGAAATTAATGCTACGGCGGCTCCGGGTCAAGAGTTAGGGAAAATTGCCCAAGTGCTCCAGGAATCTTTAGCGAAACTGCAAGAGCAACCAGTTACTACAGAAGAATTAAACCGGGCGAAAACGCAACTGCAAGCCTCGTTTGTTTTGGGTAACCAAGACATCACTAGTCAGGCAATCCAATTGGGATATAACGAAATTGTGGCCGGCGATTATCGTTTTATTGAACAGTATCTGGCTGCGATCGCTAAAGTCACCCCAGCCCAAGTACAGAAAGTCGCAAAAACCTACCTCAATCCAGCCAAACAAACCATCGGCTTCTTTGAGCCAACTCAACCAGATGGGAAACCAGGGACTTCTAGTGCTGGTTCTGGTCGCACAGTGGAAAATTTTAGCCCCGGCAAACCTGTAGATCCAGCAGAACTGGCCAAATATCTGCCACCTGCCACATCAGCTACAGATTCGGGCAAACAATCACTACCAGAAGAGTTTACCTTAAATAATGGTTTGCGGGTTCTGTTGTTACGCGATCGCAGTCTCCCCACCATTAACCTGAGTGGACAAATTGACGCTGGGACTGAATTTGACGGCAATCAAAAAGCTGGATTAGCTAATTTGACTGCGACCAACTTAATGAATGGGACGCAGACTAAAAATGCTTTGGACTTGGCAAAAACCTTAGAAGATCGGGGAGCCGATTTAGACTTCAGTGCTAGCCGCGAGGGAGTTAACATTAGCGGTAAAGGACTTTCAGTTAACCTGCCGATATTGATTCAAACTCTGGCAGATGTTTTAGAAAATGCCACTTTCCCCGCCGAACAGTTAGAACTTAGTCGCCAACGGGCACTGACAAGTCTCAAAGTCCAGCTAGATGACCCCAGAGGTTTAGGACGACAAGTATTTCAGCAAGCAATTTACCCAGAAAATCATCCATTCCACAGCTTTCCTACAGATGAAAGCTTAAAAACTATTACTCGTGATGATTTGCTTGGCTTCTACCAGACACACTATCGACCAGATAGCACAACGATCGCAATAGTAGGAGACTTTGATCCACTTAAGGTAAAATTGTTGCTATATCAGGCGTTTGGCAAATGGTCAGCCACGGGTAAGCCACCTGTTCTCGAAATACCGTCCGTGGCATTACCAAAAACTTTGACACGCCTGAACAAAGTGATACCTGGTAAAGCAGAGGCTGTTACCTACATCGGCTACAACGGCATCTCTCGGAAAGACCCACGTTATTATGCAGCACTGATGCTGAATCAAATTTTGGGTGGTGATACCTTATCGAGCCGCTTGGGTACAGAAGTGCGCGATCGCCAGGGTCTAACCTATGGTATCTATAGCGGTTTTGCCGCCGGAATCAATCCCGGCCCGTTTCTGATTCAGATGCAGACTGCTCCTGGTGATGCCCAAAAAGCGATCGCCAGTACCCTCGCTTTACTTAAACAGTTGCGCGAACAAGGAGTAACTGAGGCTGAATTCAATACGGCAAAACGCTCAATTACTAATAGCTATCCCGTGGATTTAGCTAATCCCAGTGACGTATCAAGCATCATTTTGAATAATGCTGTATTCGGACTTTCACGGTCAGAAATCCGAGACTTTCCCCAGCGAATTCAAGCAGTTACTATGGCTCAGATGCAACAGGCAATTGAGGATTTAATTAAGCCGGAAAATCTGGTAATTGTCACTGCTGGCCCTGGAGAAGCCGCGTCTAAGGGCAGCTAGTTATTTCATGCCAAAACACAAAGGTGCTCAAATTTGCTTGACACCTTTGTGTTTTAGCTTAATACCAATTGAAAAAATAATTGCGGCAAATCGAGTGCTAAAAAACTTATCAATTAACTTTTGCCAAATATTTTTATCCTACTAAAAGGGGTTTAAAACCCCATCCTCAATGCCAAAGCTTGTTTTGTGTTGGGGTCTAAATCCCCATTACAAAACGTAATTGCGTTAGCGCAGCGTTAGCGACGTAGGAGCGTCATTGCGAATTGCGAATTGTTTAATCTTCTTCTTTCTTCTCCTCCACATTGGTTATCTTTGCATTTGGCATCAGTATCAAGTTTTCCTGAGTCGGTTGCTGTTCTTTCTTTTCTTGTACAATTTGAGTAGAGTATATTTCAACATCTCGTTGAATAATATCTTCTACATGACCTGCAAAAACATTAAAAGCCTCTTCGTGGCTTGTATAATTACGATAAGGGCCTGTCAATTGCGAGAATTGCCACCCTTGGCTTTTCAAAGATTCGACTGTACGGCGATAGTGTCGCCAACGTTCTCCATAATGAAAAAACTCTTCAATAGCAGCACTAATAGCAACTATTTGGCTCAAGCTAAAAGTTGACCAAATAATGGCATTCTTGACTCTATCGTTAACTTGTAGAGTAGAAGTAGTGTTAATATTTAGACTTACCAATGCCGGGAGAATTACACCACCAACAATAGTTGTTATCCGTAATAAATAATGGCGATCGCGTGAAAAACTCGCCTTACCTTCCATCCAGAGTACTTGGTCTAACCAGCGCGATCGCAAAAAATGTTTTTGCACATCACCTAAGTTCATTCCTTCAAATAACTTGTTAAAATCTTCCTTTAAAAATTCTTGATAACTATCTTTTTTTGCCATCATTCACTCCTAATTAGAAAGCAAATCTTTAATTGTTTTGCCTAAATTTTCAATTCCCTTCTCTATATTGATTAAGTCAATGTATTGTAATATACCAGATTCCGCTAACTTTTTGGCTCGTTCATCGTTAGCCTCTCCACGCAAAGCATCTGCAAGTATATCTGCGGTTCTACCACTACCAGCAATCACAACAACTAACCTTCCAGTATTAACGCTAGAAAACGCATCCTTAAAGGTAATCTCACCACCGTTTAAAAGTATAGTCAGCGAAGGTGCATTATTGGCTAGCACAGTTGCAACTTCAGATATCCAAGAAGACTCGTCGCCCCAATTATTGCCAGGAACCAGTACAAAATGAGTATGATTTGGCTCTAACGGTGTCAAATCAGCAGCAGGTTCTTGTTGATTCGGTAAAGCCACTTTGCTTTCAGGTGTTACGCCAATCAAAGCAAACTTAGCACCTATTTGGGTACGAGCTTCACCCATCAATTGCATAACTCCCGCATCCGTACCTCCATCTACAACATAAGCCCCCAAACTTTCGGCGATGGGGGCTAAAACTTCCGTAAACAACCGTTGGATGCGAAGCAAGTCGGCTTCACTGATGTTACTTGCACCCCCCACCACTACTAAAACAGGACGCGAACCGCCAAGCCCTATTCGCTCAAGAGCATCTAGTAATTCAGTTTGTTGATCAACTCGAATAGCTAATGCTGTTTGTTCGCTGTTAAAGGTAAGTTTCAAAAAATTTTTCATTTGTCAAGAATCCCGACTGCTTAAGTTTTCCAACGTAGAACTTCGCAGTCATGTTCCGCAAGCGTTGGATTACGCACAGTTAATTGCTGAAAGTTTCAGATGTTTGTTTCACAGAGGAGCGATATCTCCGACAGGCTACGCCTACGCAACAAGCTTTATTTAGCGCAGCTTCAACAAGCAACGTTATGATAATTAATCGTCTAATAATAAATAAGTTGGCACAACTAAACCTTAATAGTACAGAGACGATTAATCGCCTCTGTAGAGCAGTCAAAAATCATTAAACTATAGACTTTGGGCTATAAACTCTTGAGAGTGGACTGTTAGGTGCTACACCCAACCAAAATCAGCCGTTGTACAAATTTCCACAAGGATAATTGAAGTGACTAAGACTAACTCAGATTTTCTTACCTCCACCGATCCAGCGATCGCGGAGTTAATCAACGACGAACTACAGCGTCAACGAGATCACTTGGAGTTGATTGCTAGTGAAAACTTTACCTCAGCTGCTGTACTGGCGGCTCAAGGTTCGGTACTGACAAATAAATATGCCGAGGGATTACCTGGTAAACGCTATTATGGCGGTTGTGAGTATATCGACAAAATTGAGCAGTTAGCGATCAATCGTGCTAAACAGATATTTGGCGCTGCTCATGCGAATGTGCAACCTCATTCTGGCGCACAAGCCAATTTTGCAGTGTTCCTGTCGCTGCTGCAACCAGGAGACAAAATTATGGGGATGGATTTGTCTCATGGGGGACATCTCACCCACGGTTCACCTGTAAATGTCTCAGGTAAGTGGTTCCAAGTTAGCCACTACGGTGTCAGCCAACAAACAGAACAACTTGACTACGACCAAATTCGGGAGCTGGCGCTGAGGGAGCGTCCTAAGCTGCTGATTTGTGGTTATTCGGCTTATCCCCGGATAATTGACTTTGAAAAGTTGCGTAGTATTGCTGATGAAGTAGGTGCTTACTTACTTGCCGATATTGCCCACATTGCTGGTTTGGTTGCTAGTGGTCTTCATCCTGATCCCATTCCTCATTGTCACGTAGTAACAACAACAACCCATAAGACTCTACGCGGCCCTAGAGGTGGTTTAATTTTGACCAACGACGCAGAACTAGGTAAAAAGCTAGATAAATCTGTTTTTCCTGGCACTCAGGGCGGGCCATTGGAACACGTCATTGCTGGTAAAGCAGTAGCCTTTGGAGAAGCCCTAAAGCCTGAATTTAAAACCTATTCTGCCCAAGTGATTGAAAATGCTCGTGCTTTGGCAGAACAACTGCAAAACCGAGGTTTAAAACTAGTGTCAAATGGCACTGATAATCATTTAATCCTCGTGGATTTACGTTCTGTCGGTTTAACTGGGAAGCAGGCGGATCAGTTAGTTAGTACTGTAAATATTACTGCTAACAAAAATACTGTTCCCTTTGATCCGCAATCGCCATTTGTTACCAGCGGACTGAGGTTAGGTTCGCCTGCAATGACTACGCGGGGCTTAGGAGTAGCAGAATTTACCGAGATTGGAAATATTATTAGCGATCGCCTGCTTTCTCCAGATTCCGACGTAGTAACCCAAGATTGTCGGCAACGAGTAGCAGCATTGTGCGATCGCTTCCCCTTATATCCTCACCTGGAAATTCCTGTACCAGCGCTAGCGTAGGGCATGGGGCATTGGGCATAAAAGGCAGAGGGGCAGAGGTGCGGAGGGGCATAGGGGAAAAACTGAAAAACTTACTGCAACTTCTCCTCGGCTCCCCTGCTCCCCTG
>NZ_JAYGHD010000165.1:0-7507 GCF_034932245.1 Nostoc sp. UHCC 0251 | reverse complement strand
GTCAATTCTGAGTCTGAATGGCAAGACTTGCACTTGCATCTGACCGAGAGTTCAGTCTTTAGTGACAGTAATCTGCTGTCGGACTGGTTTAGTTATGTGCGGACTGATTACCGTGATTTACTAAACAACGAATCGCACTTGTATTCTCCGTTAAAATGCCCCCAATGCCGCCATTTGAATGTGACATTTGGTGGCCCTGAGTAAACTTCCAGGACTTCCCAAGGAAATCCTTGGGGAAATGTTGTATGGAAGACTTTTGCGGATGATTCAAAGCTTTCTTCTGAAGCCTTGTAATGTTCTGAATCAGCCATAAATAAATTGTAAGTACCTTGGGCTGATAAATCTGCTGCGGTGTACTCTACTCCGCCATTGGTACTTACGCGAAACTGTTCATTCACAATAGATAACCACTCTTGTGGGTTAGCTTTGAAAGATACCTCCATCTCGAAGGTTCGCACCAAGTTTTGCACGATCGCTTCCAGTGTACCTTCAAGGTGATTATAAGTACTTTCTTGAGCGAGATTCTCTTTGGAACGGGAATAATCAGGCGGTGTCTGATAGCGCCACTCGACATCAGTGCTTTCTGCTATCACCTTATCTCTATCCTGTACCCAAAGCGGCAGGTTGTTAGACTGTGTTGCGCTCATAGAAGTTTTTGCTGAAGGTTTGCTCTCAATTTCTAGATTTCGCAGTGACAACCCCTCTTTTAAGATACGGGAGTGGGGAGTGGGGAGTGGGGGAGGTAGGGGAAGTAGGGGAAGCAGGGGAAGTAGGGGAAGCAAGAAAAAATAACTAATTCTCAATGCCCAATGCCCCATTCCCCATTCCCCATTCCCTACTCCCTACTCCCTCTCATAGCTTCCTTCATCTCACGGACTGCCCTTTCCATACCTACTAATGCTGCCCGGCTGATGATGGTATGACCAATATTCAGTTCTTCCATACCTGGAAGCGCAGCCACCGGATAGACGTTCCAATAGGTGAGTCCATGACCAGCGTTGACTCGCAATCCAGCTTGAATCGCTTGTTCACACCCTTTAGCTAGTATGGCTAACTCTCGCTGGCGATTTGTTTCATCCTTAGCCTCTGCATATTGTCCGGTGTGCAATTCAATAAACTGCGCCTGTACCTTGACAGATGCTTCGATTTGTGATGACTGGGCGTCGATAAATAAACTAACTGGAATGCTAGCGCTTTGCAATTTATCGACTATCTCACTTATTCTAGCAATTTGGAGGGTAATATCTAATCCGCCTTCTGTTGTGACTTCTTCGCGCTTTTCGGGGACTAAAGTCACGTAATCTGGTTTGATATCGAGAGCGATCGCTAGCATTTCATCTGTAGCGGCCATTTCTAAATTAAGATGCGATCGCACTGTTTCTCGCAATATCCGCACATCCCTGTCTTGGATATGCCGCCGATCTTCCCGCAAATGCACTGTAATCCCATCTGCACCCGCTAATTCTGCCAGCACCGCCGCCGCCACGGGGTCTGGTTCCACTGTCCGCCGTGCTTGCCGGATGGTGGCGATGTGGTCAATGTTAACGCCAAGTGTAGGCACCCCAAGTTTCTCCCAAATCCACAGTCCTCAGATTTTGATTTTACCGGAAATACTGGTTTTGCGTAGCGAAGTAGTCAACCAATTTTGGATTTTAGATTGACGATAGCGTAAAAGATAGCTACCCAGGAGCGTCTTTTCTCACTTTTATGTTTAACATTATTAGTACATATTATTACTAGATTCTTTTTTTACTTTGTACACTGTATAAATGCTAGAATTTTCAACGTATACAGTTAGGATACTTAGATGCCAGTTGTAGCTAACTCAATCAAGTTTGGTACAGACGGCTGGCGGGGCGTTATTGGTGACGAGTTCACCTTTGAACGCCTAGCCCTGGTCGCGCCAGTTGCCGCAAAAGTATTATATAATACATACTTTTCTACAGTGGGTAGCCGAACAATAATTGTCGGTTACGATCGCCGATTCATGGCCGAAGACTTTGCTCGTGCTGTTGCTGATACTGTCTCCGCTGTCGGCTTTGATGTGCTACTGAGCGAAACTTATGCCCCAACCCCAGCTTATAGTTGGGCAGCAAAAGAACTCAATGCTTTAGGGGCACTGGTAATTACAGCTAGCCATAATCCTGGTAAATATTTGGGATTAAAAGTCAAGGGTTGTTTTGGTGGTTCGGTGCCGGAAGAAGTCACAAAAGAGATCGAAGCGCAGTTATCGGTTGGAGTACCACTAGCAGCTACTCCAGGGAAGCAAGAGAAATTTGATCCTTGGCCTAGTTATACCCAAGCATTAGAAGGTAAAGTTGATATTGCCAAACTTCGAGAAGCGATCGCTTCTGGCAAATTGACGTTATTTGCCGATGTTATGCATGGCGCAGCAGCTGGCGGATTGGCGAGACTACTAGGCAATCAGGTCAAAGAAATCAACTCAGAACGCGACCCCCTCTTTGGTGGTGGTGCGCCGGAACCCTTGCCGAAATATCTTTCTAAGTTATTTGAAGTCATCAAAACTCACCGAGACACAGATAAATCAGGTTTAACGGTGGGGTTGGTATTTGATGGAGACTGCGATCGCATTGCAGCAGTCGATGGAGAAGCCAACTTTCTAAGTTCCCAAGTATTAATCCCAATATTAATCGACCACTTAACCCTGCGGCGCGGCTTTAGTGGTGAAATAGTCAAAACTGTTAGTGGTTCCGACTTGATGCCCTTGGTGGCAGAACTACATAACCTGTCAGTGTTTGAGACAGCAGTTGGTTATAAATACATTGCTGACAGAATGTTAGTAGCAAAAGTGTTGCTGGGCGGCGAAGAATCGGGAGGAATTGGCTATGGCAGCCATATTCCCGAACGCGATGCCCTGCTGTCAGCATTGTACGTCCTAGAGGCGATTGTAGAATCTGGTTTAGATTTAGGTGAGTATTATCGCTACTTGCAAAAACAAACAGGGTTTATTTCAGCATATGATCGCATTGATTTACCCTTAGCAAGTATGGAAGTGCGATCGCGTCTTTTGCAACAACTGCAAACCCAACCCTTAACGGAAATTGCCGGGTTAAAAGTGATTGATTGCCAGACAATTGACGGCTACAAGTATCGCCTCGCTGATAAAAGCTGGTTAATGATTCGGTTTAGCGGTACCGAACCAGTTTTACGCCTCTACTGCGAAGCCCCGACAATTGAGCAAGTGCATCAAACTCTTGCTTGGGCGAAACACTGGGCGGAGTAAGATTAATTAGTCATTTGTCATTTGTTCTTTGTCCTTTGTCTTTGAAGTTTTGATGCCTGTAAGTACTTTCTGTGCCAACGCCGGAAATCGGCATTTAGACTTCTCTGTTTGTCCTTGGTAAATGACTAATGACCAATGACCAATGACCAATGACCAATGACTAATGACCAATGACTAATGACCAAATTACTCGTAGTAGCTACAGGAAATCCAGGTAAGTTGCGGGAAATGCAAGCTTATCTAGAAAATTCTGGTTGGGAATTAACCCTCAAACCTGAAGACTTAGAAATTGAAGAGACAGGCGAAACCTTTGCCGCCAATGCTTGTCTGAAAGCATCACAAATTGCTAAAGCTACAGGAAACTGGGCAATTGCTGATGATTCGGGCTTGCAAGTAGATGCTTTAAATGGCGCACCAGGGGTTTATTCTGCACGTTACGCCCCAACCGACTCAGAACGCATTGCTAGGCTATTGAGGGAATTAGATAACGAGGAAAATCGCCAAGCTCAATTTGTTTGTGCAGTAGCGATCGCTCGTCCTGATGGTGCGATCGCATTACAATCTGAAGGTGTTTGTCACGGCGAAATTCTCCATGCACCGCGTGGTAATGGTGGTTTCGGCTACGACCCAATTTTTTATGTGCAAGAGTTGCAATTGACCTTTGCTGAGATGACACGGGAGTTGAAGGGGTCAATTAGCCATCGAGGCAAGGCTTTTACAGCTTTACTTCCGCAACTTGAAAGAGTTAGGAGTTGAACCAATTCGCAATGGGCTAACGCCCCGCTTCGCTAACGCAATGGGCTAACGCCCCGCTTCGCTAACGCAATGGGCTAACGCCCCGCTGCGCTAACGCAATGACGCTCTCTACGAGACGCTAAAAGCGAACGCAGACTCGCTTTGCGCGTCGCTAATGCAATTACGTTTTGTGACGGGATTTAGATTTAGGCATCAAAACAAGCTGCCCTTCAAAGGCTAGGACTTAAACCCCTAAAGTTTGTTAAGAGCGGAGCCAAAGACGCTCCGCCTCCGGTTAGGAGTTAGGATTGATGAATTCCGCTAAATCTTCATTCATTGGTCCTGACTCACAACTCATAACTTTTAACTCATAGCTTTTTTAAACTGCTTCTGTGTTCTTTTCCCCGGTGCGAATCCGAATCACTTGCTCAACAGGCGAGATGAAAATTTTACCATCGCCGATTTCACCAGTGCGGGCAGCAGCAATAATTTTGTCCACTACCATATCAACTTGATTGTCATCAACTACGATTTCTACTTTGAGTTTTTGCAGAAACTCAACAGTGTACTCAGAACCGCGATACCGTTCAGTTTGGCCTTTCTGCCGTCCGAACCCCCGGACTTCAGAAACGGTCATGCCGACAATACCAGCATTAACCAAGGCAATTTTTACCTCATCTAGCTTAAATGGGCGGATAATAGCTTCTACTTTTTTCATCTTTTTGACTCCTGATTTCTACTAGCTTCGTTTATATATCTAACCAGATCCGCTGTCGGAAGCTGTAACTAGCAGTGCTTTTCCTAAAACATATGTAATAATTACCACTTTTTTAAAGTGTAGATGCTTTGCCTGAGGGTTTGGGGCATGAAAAGCGGCAAGGATTTATTAATTGGATAATGTTTGAGGTTCTAACATAAAGAAATTGCTGACAATTTAGCATTTTATGTAGCTTTTATAACCTAAAAATAAATAAATTCCGCCATTTAGCAGATATGCTCAGATATTTTTAGAGAGTGATTGCAGAGAAATTGCTCGGTAGCTTGAAAGGTTGGTGCTGCTGACTGTGGGAGTGTCAACTAACGCTTTTGATGTTCAAACAAGGGACGCACAACGAAATATCCAGCACTAAAGGCAGTAATCATGATTAACAATATGGTGATAATTAACCACCAGCCATTAAGTCCCTTGGCATCTGGCTCAGTAGTCGAATAATAACTTACTTGTTGCTCTTCTATAAAAACTGGTTCTGGTATCGGGAAATTCATTTCCATTACAGGTGGAGAATAGGCTTGGCGACGGCTTTTTTCGGGTGGATGCGAACGAGAAACCTGCTGAGGTGGACGTGCTTGTGTTACTGGCACTTTAGGGGCATTTTTAACGTCACCACAAGCTTGGGGGGCTTGGTGATAACTAGGCTTAGTCTGGGAATCCACAAACTTTTGCAAATGAGAAAAAGACTCAACGACTTTGGTAATTTCTTGGCGCAATAGTTGATTTTCTTGTGCTAATTGCTGATTTGTGGTGGTAAGTACATTTAGCTTTGCCTGTGCTGCTTGCAACTCTGTTGCCAATTCCCTGTATACAGATAGTGGTACAGAGGGAGGGTAGGCTTGAGTAGTTGGTGTTGGCGAATTCCTGTGAACAGAACCTATGGTTGTTCGCATCGGGGGCTTGGTATTAAAAATCAAGGTAAGTAGGTCGTACAGAGATGGTAACAAAGATAGTCATCCCTGAAACTATGCCCAAGAATAATAGAAAAATGTCGAAAGGGCAAAGATTTCTTATTGGGGGATTGGGGATTGGGCATGGGGCATGGGGCATGGGGCATTGGAAAAAGACAAGTCAGAGGGGGGAGACAAGAAAAAAACTTGGTTTTTTAATTCTCCCTTGTCCCCCTCATCTCCCCCTGCCCCCTGCCTCCCCTGCTTCCCCTGCCTCCCCTGCCAATCCTCTTGATAACTGACCACGAGGTTAATTTCGTAACAATGGGAAGAAATGTCCTACAGGGCCTTGGCCTTCGCCAATATCTAGGGCGTAAGTGAGTGCAGTAGTCACATACTCCTTTGCCTGTTGCACTGCCTGCCACAAGTCTTTTCCCTTGGCCAGATTAGCAGCGATCGCAGCTGATAGTGTACAACCTGTACCGTGAGTATTTTTTGTCTCTACTTGCTGGCAAGTCAAAACTTCCAACTTGTCCCCATCAAACCAGATATCAACGCCACGTAAATCTCCCTGCATACCTCCGCCCTTGACTAAAACAGCCTTCGTCCGTAAAGTCTTGTGAATAATTTCAGCAGCGGCTTGCATATCCTCCAAGAAATTAATTTGTAAACCGCTTAAAATCTGGGCTTCGTAGCGATTTGGCGTGATTATAACCGCCTTGGGAATAAGAGCATGGCATAGAGTCTTCACAGCATCATCATCAATCAACTGTGCCCCTGTACGTGACACCATTACTGGATCAACTACTAGATTATCAATTTGTAAAGCTTCCACCTGCTGGGCAACAGCAAAGATAATTTCCTGATTGAGCAACATTCCCGTTTTGGCAGCTTGTACGCCAATATCCTCAACTACTGCCTGAATTTGCGCCACAACAGCCTCTGTTGGCATGGCATCAACCCTCATCACTCCTAATGTGTTTTGTGCCGTCACGCAGGTTATAGCGCTAGTACCGTGGACACAGTGAAAAGCAAAGGTACGTAAATCAGCTTGAATTCCTGCACCACCACCGCTATCTGAACCAGCAATGGTTAAAGCAACAGGTATTCTGGAGTTTATTTCGGTGTTCATAGTTATGAAGATTCAGTGAGTTGGCGTCATCAAACCAAAATATCTCAAAGTATTGATGAACTAGCCTAACACCCTCTTCCCTTCTACCTTCTACCTCCTGAAAGCAATCTACTTACTGGCGAGATGATCTTTGGTTGGCGTAAGCGTTACGCAGGGAACATAGAGAAAGCATCGCTTCCAAAAATATTTCGAGAAAGTTCATCAAATCCTTGCACAAAGCGCTCTTCATTTCCCTATCACTCTGGAAATTAATCAGACTCGACCACGATACTCCATAGTTTTTCGCGTTTTGTTGTAAAAAAACGAACTAGATTCTGAGTATTTACTGATATCAATTGCTGTTTATAAAAGTTACTTTTAACTAAGTTCACAAAGCTCAGTTACACCGATTACAACAGGTTCGACAGTTGTTACATTAGCCCCCTTAAGTTAAGGGGTAAACCTACTAAAGTTTCAACCAATTCAACTTTGACCACTGTAACTTTAAGTCCTCAGTTATCAGCGAAGGATGCATTTTACCATGCCGATTTGGCAACTTCCTAACCTAAGATAACGGGCCAAGTTCAGAGCAATTACTATGCAAATTTATGATCATCCTATCGAAATATAGCAGACTGATTTGCAAAAAGCAGCGATGTCTACGCGGCTGCAACAAATGAGGATGCAAGTATCCAAATCCTCTGACTTTTCACGTTATGTGGAAAAGTCCACCAAAAACCTAACCCCCTAACCCC
>NZ_JAYGHD010000164.1:0-7517 GCF_034932245.1 Nostoc sp. UHCC 0251 | reverse complement strand
CGCTTCAGGCACTTATTCAATATAGCGAACCTAATTCATTGTGTCAACTATTTTTCCAAAAATCTTTTGGACACCTTCTGAGTCTCCATGAAACTCCCCATAGTGCCGGGTTCTAGGCAACAATGGTTTATGCACTGTGCCAACTCAGGAAGGGGGAAGCGTGAATTTTCAGTCGGTTATAGCTTTATTGCATCAGTTCTGGGGCGATCGCGGTTGTCTGATTGCCCAGCCTTACGATATTGAGAAGGGGGCAGGTACTAAGAATCCCCAGACATTTTTAAGGGCATTGGGGCCGGAACCGTGGGCTGTTGCATATGTTGAACCGTGTCGTCGCCCAACGGATGGACGGTACGGCGAAAACCCTAACCGCTTTCAACACTATTATCAGTACCAAGTTCTGATTAAGCCGTCGCCGGATAATATCCAGGAAATATATCTTGATTCATTAAGGGTTTTAGGTATTCGTCCTGAAGACCACGATATTCGGTTTGTAGAGGATAACTGGGAAGATGCGACTGTAGGAGCTTGGGGTACCGGGTGGGAAGTATGGTTAGATGGGATGGAAATTACTCAATTTACCTACTTTCAACAGTGTGGGGGAATCGATTGCCGCCCTGTGTCAATTGAGATTACATACGGGTTAGAGCGATTGGTAATGTACCTTCAGGAAGTTGAGGCAATTACTAAAATTCATTGGACGGACAACATTACTTATGGCGATGTTTACCTCCAGGCAGAGATTGAGCAGTGTACCTACAACTTTGAAGCGTCAAATCCTGAGTT
Organism: Nostoc sp. UHCC 0251; assembly: GCF_034932245.1. Lineage (NCBI taxonomy): Bacteria > Bacillati > Cyanobacteriota > Cyanophyceae > Nostocales > Nostocaceae > Nostoc > Nostoc sp. UHCC 0251. The sequence continues at coordinate 6,734 of NZ_JAYGHD010000164.1, read as the reverse complement.
GCTACTGACACTATTTAATTTGTATGAGCAGGAAGCTACCCAATTGACGGAGCGAGGATTGGTCTTGCCTAGCTTAGATTATGTAATGAAGTGTTCGCACACGTTTAATCTGCTGGATGCTAGAGGTGTGATTTCAGTGACAGAGAGAACTCGCTATATTGCCAGGATTCGGCATTTAGCGAGAAAAGTAGCTTATTTATATGTTGAGCAAAGGGAGAAGCTGGGTTTTCCGTTGCTCAAAGATACTGTAAGTTCAACAGAAAGCCCGAAATCCTAAAGGGTACAGCTACACGAACTCTCGTCGGCTAGGAACAATTGCATATTTGGTCAGCGTAGCACTTTGCATTCTGTTTCTCCACGCTGCGCTGGTGTTTCAGCTAAGTATTTCCTTATGATGTGGCTATAGCTAAAAGTCAGAAGTACCGTTAAATGTTGAGTCTAGAACATTAAGGCTATGAGAAAAAGGCCCGCATAGGCGGGCTTTGTTTGTATCAACTTGATGGACTATACTTCTCCACAAGCATCAAAAATTTTCGGTGTTGCTGATTAAAGAGATGAAAAGCTCATGCAGAGGCAGTCCAAACGCAGATAATAAGAGTTTGGAATATTTGATTTTTCAATTTCATAGCCAAATTTAGCAACGGCGCTTTTTCTCTATTGCTGCCCTAGCTATTCTTGAGTTAGCTGCAAATTCGGGTTGTCAGGTGCTTTTACAAAAAATTTTATGATTCAAAGCAGTGGTGTAATTATTTGTCTTGGCTATATTTTTGGGTTACTGTTTACAGCAGTTCCTTGGGGTGGCGTGTGGATTTTGGCTTTGGGGATAGTGGGAGCAATTATTTTTAGAAGACGCAACACTTCACGCCAATTTGCTCAAAAGCCAGAAAATGCTGGAAGCAAAAATAAAGCAGTGCCTAATATATGGCAAACTACTCCTCATGCTCGAATATGGATAGCTGCTGGTTTGGTGGGATTATTGGCAACTCTATATTTTCAATGGCGAGTGCCGCAACCAGGTGCAAAAGATATTAGTCAGTTCGTCCCGCCTGGCAATAGCAGCAATCAAGAACAACTAGTAATTATTCGTGGCGTAGTGGCGAGTAATCCCCGCTTAACTCGCAGTCAGCGTGGACAATTTTGGCTGGAAGCGACTCAGCTAGATGAAGTCAAAAATGATAAAGGTTCAGCAGGTGTTCCAAAAGGGGTTACAGGCAAATTGTATGTGACAGTGCCTATACTTCAGGCGACTGGCTTATACCCTAGTCAACAAATTGCTGTGACTGGGATTTTGTACAAACCAAAGGCGGCTTCCAATCCGGGAGGTTTCGACTTTCAGAAGTTTCTCAAGCAAGAAGGAACATTTGCTGGTTTGATCGGGCGACAAATAAATGTTTTTGAGCAAGAACGGAAATGGGGATGGTGGCAAATTCGGGAGCGAATTGTGCGATCGCAAGTTCGTTGGTTGGGTATCCCAGAAGGGCCTCTTGTCAGTGCAATGGTGTTGGGAAGCAAAGCAGTTGATTTACCCTACGATATCCGTGACTTGTTTGTACAAGCAGGATTAGCTCATGCTTTAGCAGCTTCTGGGTTCCAAACTTCCTTGATTTTGAGTGTGATTTTACAGTTAACAAAGCGGGCAAAAAAAGGAACACAATTTACCCTCGGCTTTTTGGCTTTAATCATTTTTCTGAGTTTAACAGGTTTTCAGCCTGCGGTACTTAGAGCCGTAATTATGGGTTTTGCGGCATTAGTTGGGTTGCTATTAAAAAGAAAAGTAAAACAGTTCGGCTCATTACTATTAGCAGCAACTTTATTATTGGTGTTCAATCCTTTATGGATTTGGGATTTAGGCTTTCAATTGAGTTTTTTAGCAACACTAGGATTAATAGTAACAGTACCCGCATTAGTCAATCGCCTAGCATGGTTACCACCTGCGATCGCTGCTTTGATTGCTGTTCCCCTAGCTGCCACTATTTGGACTTTACCTGTGCAACTTTCTGTCTTTGGGGTTGTACCATCTTATAGTTTGTTGCTGAACGTGATTAGTACTCCATTAATTTCGATCATTAGTATAGGTGGAATCATTAGTGCCTTAGTAGGCTTAATTTGGACTCAGGCAGGAAGCTTTTTAGCTGCGGTATTGCATTACCCGACTGATTGGCTAATTAAACTAGTGGAATTTTTTAGCAAATTGCCAGGAAACTCTGTTGCTGTAGGCAGCATATCTACTTGGCAGCTTCTGACAATTTATTTACTGATTATACTGGTTTGGCTAATCCCTTGGTGGCAGCGGCGGTGGTGGTTTGCTAATGTAATTGCGATTGGTTTAGTATTCATTCCCTTGTGGCATTCTACAAATACATTATTTAGGATAACGGTATTAGAATCTGGTACGGAACCAATTATAGTTGTTCAAGATAGAGGGACAGTAACTGTAATTAATAGTGGCGATGAAGGGACAGGACGTTTCACAATTCTCCCGTTTTTGCAACAGCAGGGTGTAAATCAAATCAATTGGGCGATCGCAACTGATTTTCAAGGCAATGACAGTAATGCTTGGTTGGAATTACTGCAACATTTACCAATAAAAAATTTTTATGAATATTCCCCCCAACCAGAAAATGCTATTGCGAGTCAGGCAATTCAACAAGAATTACAAAAATCTCAGGGATCTTATCAACCGCTGGCAGTTGGTCAAGCTGTGAAAACGGGTTCAATAGTGGCACAATTAATCAACGATCAATTACCTATTTTACAATTGCAGATTTTAGATCAGAACTGGTTGTTAGTAGGTAATATTCAGTCTAAAGAGGTACAAAAACTAGTTAAAAGTGGAAATTTACCTCGTCCACAAGTGTTATGGTGTACGCCTCAGTCATTAAAAGATTTAGTTATTGCTCTGCAACCACAAGTGGCGATCGCTTCTTCTGCCAACTTTGACACAAAAGCTTTATCTGAATTGAATCAAAGCCAAACCAAACTATTTTTTACAGGACGAGATGGGGCTATTCAATGGACGCCTAATGGTCAGTTTGAAGCGTTTATTGAAGCTACAGAAAATAAGTCTTCTGTCTTATAAAAACTCACAAGTAGGTAAATTTAAAGCACGATTTTTTTAAGGAAGACTAACTAAAGATAGATGTATGGTCATTCGGAAGTAAGTATCCTTTTTAATAAATTGCAAACTACTATACAATCATAGTTAGCAAGGATGCTTATTCGTAAATTTAGTTGTCCAGCACAAGTTATGAATAATCATTTTAAGCTGCAATTTTGATATTTTGTAGTAAGCAATTATTAGTAGAAAATTTTTGGTTTCCAATGGATAAACAGCATTTTTAGATATGGAAAGCATTGACGCGAGTTATTCAAAAAACGCGTACTTGTTGAGTTAATGTTTGTATTGTTATACCTACCTACAATAAGATATATTAAAAAAGATGGAAATGGGAAGTTTAATTGAATTTACATTGTTTGCTCCTCGTAATAAAGGAGCAGCTTTAATTGGGTCTTTTTCTGAGTGGAAAGAAATCCCAATGGTAAAAAGTGAAGATGGTTATTTCCGCACTCAAGTAAAACTGGAAGATGGAGTTTATCAATATAAATTTCGTATTCAAAGCAAAAGCCCGAATTTTGCACTTGATGAATGGGTAGATGTTATTGACCCTAAAGCAACAGATGTTAATGAAGCAGAAAAATCTAGCATAGTGCGGATTAAAGATGGGCAACGCATTATTGATACTTATGTTTGGCAACATGACGAAAAACCTTTGCCTGAGAATCGTGAATTAGTCATATATGAAATGCATGTTGCAGATTTTACTGGTGATGAGGTTGGACTGGACAAACGAGGCAAATATTTAGGGGTAATTGCCAAGTTAGATTATCTAGTTGAATTGGGGGTTAATGCAATTGAATTAATGCCAGTTAATGAGTACCCCGGTAACTATAGCTGGGGCTATAAAGTGCGTCACTTTTTTGCTACAGAATCTAGTTACGGTTCAACAGAAGATTTAAAGCGATTAATAGATGAGTGTCATGGTAGAGGCATTCGCGTTTTTATGGATGGAATTTATAACCATACAGATGAAGAATGCCCGTTAATGCGGATTGACCGGAATTACTGGTATTACGAACACATGCATTATCCTGAAGATCCAGATAATTACTGGGGGCCAGAGTTTGACTATGATAATTATGATGAAAAATTAGATGTTAAACCTGCATGGAAATACGTCGGGGATGTGGTGCAATTTTGGATTAAGGAGTATCACATTGATGGAATTCGTTTTGATGCAGTGCGCCAGTTAGCTAACTTTGAATTTCTAGGCTGGCTGGTGAAGCAAGGAAAAAACCACGCTGCACCCAAGCAGTTTTACAATATTGCTGAACATATTCCTGATACAAACACTGTAGTTAGGCCAGATGGGCCATTAGATGCTTGTTGGCATGAGAGTTTTAGGTACTTTATAGTTCCATATATTTCTGGAGAAACATTTGAATTAAAACAACTAAAGCAAATTTTAGATCCTAGACAGCAGGGTTATGCAACTGCCACCAATGTGATAAATTATTTGGCAACCCATGATCGCGAACGTTTATTGCGAGAATTAGGCGATCGCGGTATCTTTGACGCAGAGGCTTTTAAGCGAGCGAAGTTAGCAGCCGTTCTTTTAATGACAGCGATGGGCATACCAATGCTGTGGATGGGAGAAGAATTTGGCGAATATCAGCAAAAAAGCAAAGATGTAACTAAGCCACAGAAGATTAATTGGTCTTTGTTGCCAGGCGAAGAAAATCATAATTTATTTGAGTATTATCAAAAGCTCATTGCTCTACGCAAGCAGAATCTAGCTTTGCAAAGTGATAATATCGAGTTTTTCTACGAAAATGCTGATGATAAAGTGCTGGCTTACACTCGCTGGGATGAGCAGAATTCTTGTGTGGTGGTGGTGGCAAATTTCTCCGACCAGAATCTAAATAAATATAAAATTTTAGGCTTCCCATCGGCTGAATACTGGCGAGATTGGCTCACGAATTCAAAGGTGGAAGTCGGAGGAGAAGGTTTAGTCACCGATTTGCCAAGCTATACAGCTAAAATATTTGTTTAGTAGTTATAGTCAGTGAAAAAATCATTGATAGGTAGGAATTGTTCATGTTTGCGCTATAGCCCAAACTACAAACCTATGATTATTTTTTTCTCAAAATAATAGAGGACAGGTTAATTGCAAATAATGCGTTCGCTCTCCTCCACTGCTGTGTTAGTTTTCAAATAATCTTGCACCAGGGCGCAACCATAAGCCGATGCATCTAAGTTGAGAATTCGCTGCAAGTTCCACAGAATGAGTGTGTTGTCATCACCTCCTGAAACAAGCATTGTCCCGTCGTGACTAATGGCAATCTCCCTAATTGCTGCGGTATGCCCTTTGAGAGTCGTCAGTTCTGTTCCATCCGGCTTCCAAAGTTTGACGGTAGCATCCACGCTTCCAGAAGCAACTATTTTTCCATCAGGACTAAAGGCAACTCCCCAAACCGCAGCTGTATGACCTTTCAGTGTTTTCAGCAGCTTGCCTTCAAGTGTCCACAGCTTTACAGTATTGTCGCCACTTCCAGTAGCCACCATTTTAGTGTCTTGGCTAAAGGCTAATCTCCAGACTGTCGCCGAATGTCCTACTAGGGTTTTGAACAACTTGCCATCAAGCGTCCACAATTTAGCAGTACTATCGCCACTGACTGAACCAATCAGCCGACCGTCTGGACTAAATACAACGTGCCACACTTCCGCTTGATGTCCTTTGAGAATCTGCGGTGCAGAGTGATCGCGTTTCCATATCTGAGCAATTTTGTCAACATTTGCCATTGCGATCGCTTGTCCATCAGGACTCAATACTGCTGCTAAGAGTTTACCGAGAGGATCTTTGTAAGTAGCGACTAAAGTACCGTCTCGCTTCTTGAGCTTTATCGAATCATCGGAAGTGCGAAGCGCAATTAACTTGCCATCTTCACTAAATGAAACCTCGAAGATTGCGTCCCCAGATTCAGTAAAAGTTTTGAGCAATTTACCTTGGCGACTCCAAAGTTTAGCAGTATTTTCGTGGCTAGCTGTGGCGATCGCTGAACTGTCGGCGGTGATAGCTATTGACCAAATCCCAGCTTTATGAGCAACGATAGACTTTTGGAATGGATTTTGACTTTGCCAAAGTCTAACAATGTTTTCTGCACCCGCCGAAGCAATAAAGCTGCCATCTTTGCTAAAAGCCACTCCCCAAACGGACGCGCTGTGTCCTTTCAATGTCCTCAGTTCTGTACCATCAATGTTCCAAAGTTTAATTGTTTTGTCGAGGCTGGCGGTGGCAATAGTCTGACTATCGGGACTAAAGGCGACTCCCCAAATCCCGGCGCTGTGACCTTTAAGAGTTTTATTAAGGCGGTAGCTTCCACCTGGGCTGTTTCGCTGCCAAAGTTTGACAGTTGCATCTTCACTGGCTGAAGCAATTGTTTGGCCGTCAGGGCTGATATCTAATGCTAAAACAGCTGCTGTATGACCCGAAAAACGATTGTACTCGTCTGCTCCATAAACTGCTTGGCGTAATACATTGTCTACCTGACGCTGAATCTTTGTGTTTGGTTGACCTAGTTTTTGCAGTCTATGTTTGGCTTTAATAGCTTCTATGAGTGCTGTGATTTGAACGATATTTTTGCCAAACGGTCACGAAATGCTTCAAAACTCATTA
>NZ_JAYGHD010000163.1:0-7519 GCF_034932245.1 Nostoc sp. UHCC 0251 | reverse complement strand
GGGAAACCATTCTCGGAGGCTCCGCCTCCATAGCTTGACAAGAGGCAGAGCCTCTGGAACTCGTTCCCAGCCTGGAGGCTGGGAACGAGGATGTAATAAGTCTTTAGGCTTTTCTTAGTGCCATTCAGTTTGGTATCTAGCAACTTCTTGTCCTGCTACGTATACGGATGAGATGGCAGTAATTGCAGATGGTAAAGAATTATCAGTAGATATCAACAGGAAATCAGCATCTAAACCAGGAGCGATTTTACCTTTTTGATCGCTTATCGCCACCGCCTCTGCTGGACGGCTAGAAACTAATGACCATGCTTGTTCAAAGGACATTAAGCCTAATTCTTGGAGTTTGAAGGGTGCATAGAACAAGGAAGGATAATGATAATCTGAGCAAAGACAATCAATAACATTATTTTTAACTGCCTCAGCGACACTCATCAAACCTAAGTGAGAACCACCACGCACTAAGTTGGGCGCACCCATGAGGACGGCTGCACCATATTCACGAGACTTAGCAGCTAAGTCTATAGTAGCGGGGAATTCTGCGATCGCTACTCGGCGTTGTTGACTTAGTATTACTTTCTCTGGGCTATCATCATCATGAGAAGCGAGGGGAATACCGTAGGTATGAGCTAAATCCACCAGTTGTTCTATTTGCACATCTCCTTCATGTCGCCGTTCTGTTACTTGGTTGATTAATTCTTCGATTTCTTCTATGGACATGGATGATCTTTGCTTCACACTGTTGAGATATCGACTCAATCTCTTTTGATTTCCTGGGGGTGGTAGGTGATCGTTGATGGACAAAATATGCACACGGCCGGATACCATCCAATCACACAACTCTTGATGACCTACGATATTTGCTTCTTCATGCCTGATATGAATACGATGATTACAATTTAAAACTTGTTTTCCTGTCCCTAAGATGAAGTCAATTAAAGCACGAGCAGAATCTCGGCTGCGTAAACCTGGTTCGTAAGAGTCGGTGATTGAGCAGTAAAAAGTTGTGATACCGGATGCTAAGAGGTTGCGGTCATTATCTGCGATCGCTATTGGTAGAGGAAAGTTAACTCCAGGTCGAGGGCAAATCATCCTTTCAAAAGCATCGCCGTGTAAGTCAATAATTCCTGGCAACATCTGGAGTCCTTGAGCATTTACCAGATGAAATCCATTAGGACTACTGGCCTGATCAATGCTGGTAAATTGCCCATCTTCAATTAAAACTGTGGCATCTTCCAGCCAACCACCGGGAGTTAGTACATTTACTCCTTGGATAGCAATTCTTGTGTTGGTTGGTTTTGATAATATTTGAATATTTTTAGATGTTGTCACTGACTTACCTCAGTAAAAAATTTCATGCCTTCATAGGGAGCTTTTTGAGTGGCGGCAATTCTGGAAGATAAATCACCTATATGAAGTTCCAGCTTGTGGTGATCGGGGTCGATAATATATATAGAATCGCCTTCACTTGTATTTTGCTTCCACTGTTTGACTCCTAAAAATTTGAGGCGATCGCTATATTCTGGAAACTTATCTTCAGAGATACTAAAAGCAATATGAGTGTACTCGTCCATAGGATTTGTGCGTGTATTGGAATCTAAAGATAGGCACAACCACAAGTCACCTGCTAGTAAATAAGCACCTGTTTTCCACTTAGCGATCGCTTGACAACCTAGAATCTCGGTATAAAAGTTAAAAGATTTCTCCAAGTCGCAGACAGACAAAGTAATATGGTTAATTCCTATAATCATTTCCCTACTCCCTACTCCCTACTCCCTATTCCCTGTTTTTCGGATTTTCCGCACCAGATTTAACTCAGCTTGAAAGTCAATGTAATGTGGAAGTTTGAGGTGTTGGACAAAACCTTGTGCTTCCACGTTATCGGAATGGGAAAGTACAAACTCGACATTTTGGGCTGGGCCTTGAATTGTTTCGCCTAATTCCTCAGCACGCATTGCCCTATCTACTAAGGCCATCGACATCGCTTTACGTTCGTTGTAACCAAAGGTGAGTCCATAGCCACGGGTAAACTGAGCAGGTAATTCTTTATTACCTTTAAACTGATTTACCATTTGCACTTCGGTGACAGTAATATCTGCGATCGCTATTTCAAACCCCAATTCTTCTGGGCAAATTACCACTTCTACTTCCCCCATACGAATTTCCCCAGCAAAAGGATGGTTTCTCCCATAGCCTCGCTGTGTAGAATATGCCAAAGACAGCAAAAAACCCTCATCTGCACGCGCTAGATTTTGCAGTCTCGCATCCCGTCCAGCAGGAAAGGTTAGGGGTTGACGAGTTAGGTCAAATGGTTGAAGAGACTGGGGAGTAAGAAATTCTTCCTCTGCCCCTCTGCTCCCCTGCTCCCCTGCTCCCCTGCCTCTCTGCCCTTCTTCCGCTTGCATCAAGCCTTCACGATCTAAAGTGTCAATTACACGCGGAACTGGTTCTGTAATTGCTTCTGCTTCTGGTGCTGTCGGGACTTGTCCTTCTGCTATCAACTTAAAGTCTAGTAAACGGTGGATGTAGTCGAAGGTAGTCCCTAACCTTTGTCCTCCTGGTACATCTTTAAAAATGGCAGAAATGCGGCGCTGAATCTGCATTTTGCTGGTATCTAATGGCTGGCTATAGTAAAAGCGGGGTAGTGTTGTCCGATAGGCTCGTAACAAGAAAATTGCTTCTACTAAATCACCCCAAGATTGTTTAATAGCAAGGGCCGCTAACTCCCGATCATATAAACTACCTTCACACATCACCCGTTCTACTGCTAGGGAAAGCTGTTGTTCAATCTGGTCTAGCGTCAATTCGGGAATTGCAGGATCACCCCTGCGTCTGCTTTGCAGAAGTGCTTCTGCATTTTTAATTGCCTGTTCACCGCCTTTGACTGCAACGTATGGCATAGCTTTTAGTTCGTAATTCGTAATTCGTAATTCGTAATTTTTGATTAAGAAAGTTAGGCTTTAATCGGGTTTTCAGGTTTTCATATTTATATTTTTATCCTCCGCAATTTTGCTTTATTGACTTGGTTGGACTAAGCATTTAAAACTCCAGCCATGCTGCTCGAATCCTAATGATTGATAGAATTGATGGGCGCGATCGCGTTTCAAATTAGAAGAGAGAGTGACTTTATAACATCCAGCCTCAGCACTGAGTTTGATCGCAGCTTTCACCATTTGGCTACCAATTCCCTCTCCTCGCATTTGAGAAATAACTGTTACTGCATCTAGAACTGCAAATTTGTGATAGCCCCGGTGCATCATTGTTGGCGCATAAAGGAGGCTGAAAGTACCTACAAGTTGCTGATTTAAAAAAGCAATATAGATGTAGTAGTTAGGAACTTGTGTGATTTCTGTCAAGATTTTTTCTACATCATTACTTGGTAAGGATGACTCACCATCCATGTCAGCATAAAGCTGATTTAATAGAGGCCAATCCTCACGGGTAGCAATGCGAATCTCAAGAGTCATAGTACACCTCTGCTTTAGCGGTGCGTGGTAGTCCCATTACTGCATTTTCTGTAAATAAAAATACATCTACGCCTTGTGGATAGGCTTGGTGATTCTGCATCCAGAAATCCCAAAAATGGACGGGAAGTGTCGGGGCGATCGCTTGCTGGTCTAAAATTCCTGGCCCCGTCAACATCACAGGTTGTCCCATCTCAAAACTTTCTACCTGTACCAATAATGTTGTTGAGGCTTCCGGTTTTTCTCCTGTCCCCCAGTTAAAAATAGATAATTCTGGCAACGCTGCCAAATCTTGAATTAAGGCAAAGTCAGCTTCTTCTGGATACTGTGTGAACCGACAGCCAGTATGAAACAACAACCAAGCTCTCACTTGATCTGTAAAACTTGGCTGTAGCCATACCACAACATCCAAATCCAGCAACGTCAAACAAGCAGCCCCACAAGCAGGCGTTAAACCCAAAGGCACACTCATCTCAGCAGTTATCTGATAAGCTATCCCCGGTCGAGCATTAGCATCAAGCAACGCCCGAAATGTCCTCTGGGCATCATGAATTAAGTCTTGAAAGCCAGGTAAATAGGTAATTTTTGTCATTTGTCATTAGTCAATGGTCATTAGTGCTGAGTGCTAGAAAAAGAGTTTTTGGCTTTGTATATTTGCAGGATGATTTAGCAACTTCCAAAATTCCCCCCCCTGCTTCCCCTGCCTCCCCTGCTCCCCCTGCTCACTCCTCACCCTTCCCCTCTCACCATCGTGAAGAAATTAACCTGAGTGGCGGCTGCTTGACGCTGCTTGAGTTCTTGCTGCTTTTGGTGTTCTACTTGCAAGGGTTGAATTACCTCAGCCTGAATCTGATCGTGCCAATTTGGGGTTTGTAGTAACGCATCACAAACAGCAGCTAGTTCTGCATGACGGTGCGATCGCCCTGCGACATAACCAAATCCAGCAATTGCTTCATCTCCTTGGCTCTCTAACTGCACAACACAGCGAGTCATGGTAATTTCTCCTAAATTAAATGGCTCTCCTGTACCCCCAGCGCGTCCCCGCACCATTGTTAGACCAATCTCTGGGCAGCGTAAAAAGCTATAGTTGGGCAAATTATCTAATGTGTTTACCAATTTTTCTAATCGCTCTAACTCGGCTTTAGCTAATGTTGCCATCCATGCTTGTCGCTGCGTCACAGTAGGCATAAGTTGGTTTGTGGTATTTTGTTTTAAACTATTCTTAACTTGTCTAGACATCTAGATGAAAGTAGATTAACGCAATTCTGACAAATTGACAATCTAAAATTGATACATGAAGGAAATAATGCCAATTTATGTCCAGATTGCTGGCCAACTGCGACAAAATATTCATCAGGGGGTTTATCAGATTGGGGAACAACTACCGACGGAAACGAAGTTAGCCCAACAGTTTGCGGTTAATCGCCATACCATTAGACAAGCGATCGCTCTCCTAAAAGACGAGGGATTGTTACGAGTTGACCGAGGACGCGGAACTTTTGTAGCTGCTAAAACCATCCGCTATGCGATTGGTAAGCGAGTGCGTTACAACCAAACGCTGAAAGCACAGGGTTGGCAAGTGAGGTTTCAACTGCTGCGTGTCTTAGAAGTACCTGCCGATGATGCGATCGCTAGAGGGCTAGAAATTCCTTATGGTGAGCCGGTAGCGTTAATTGAACGTTTAAGTTTTGCAGATGAAGAACCTATAAGTATGGGTACTGGGTATTTTCCTCTTAAGCGATTCCCTGATTTTTTAGAGCCGAAAAATATCAATATTTTGCAAGAACAGCAATCAATATCTCAGTTTTTACAGCAGGTATATGGATGTGATCATATCCGCCGTAGTACCTGCGTTTCTGCTCGTCTAGTCCAACCTCAAGATGCTAAGTGGCTACAAATACCCCTCAATCAACCCATTCTTTTGGCGGAGTCAGTGAACGTCGATCAAACAGGTAATGTTATTGAATATGGGGTAACTCGACTGCGGGGCGATCGCATGGAGTTATTTTTTGAAAATGACTTGAAAGAGGGTGTAGGTGCAAAACTAGGTCGTGTCCTCAGTTAAGCAATATGACGTAAGGAGCTAATTTGTCACAAAGTCGACACCCTAATCTTCATCTAAGCTGGCAAGTTATCCCTATTCCTATATGAAAGTTTCAATCTCTGATAGGGTTTAGTGACACTGGTTATGTAACTGGGATATTGTGAGCTTCTGGTATCTTTGCTTGTACAGATTTAATTTGTTGAATGGGAATCTCGATTATGAATTTAGCTCCTGCTCCTGGAGATGAAATACAGCCTAAATGTCCTTGATGTTTTTCTGTGATAATTTGATAGCTAATTGACATTCCTAAACCAGTTCCCTTGCCTACTGGTTTGGTCGTAAAAAAAGGGTCAAATAAACGTTGTTGAACTTCTTGCGACATTCCAGACCCATTGTCAGCAATCTCAATCGCAACCCGATCACAGTTGAGTACAAGAGTGCGGATAACAATTTGTGGGTTGTGTGGCTGATTAATAACAGATAAATTTTCTAAAGCATCGATGGCATTAGTGAGAATGTTCATCAACACCTGGTTAAGTTGACCCGCATAACATTCTACTAAAGGCAGTTGACCGTACTCTTTAATAATTTCAATTGACGGATGGTCGGATTTATCTTTGAGGCGGTTTTGCAAAATCAATAGTGTACTTTCAATACCACTGTGGATATCAACAGTTTTCATTTGAGCTTCATCTAGTCGAGAGAAGTTCCGCAAGGATACTACAATATCACGAATGCGATCGCTTCCCATTTTCATGGAAGAGAGCAATTTTTTTAGGTCTTCAGTAATAAACTCTAACTCGTTCGCTGCTATGGCTGACTGAATTACTGGTGGAGGGTCAGGATATTCTTGTTGGTAGAGTTGTAGTATTTCTAGTAATTGTTGAACATATTCTTTAGCATGAGTAACATTACCATTGATAAAACTAATAGGGTTGTTAATTTCATGAGCCACTCCAGCCACTAGTTGTCCTAAAGAAGACATTTTCTCAGTTTGAATTAGTTGCGCTTGCGTCTTTTTTAATTGTTTTAGTGCATCTTGGAGTTGTTGATTTTTTTGGGTTAATTCCTTCTCGCGCTGTCGCAAGGCTACCTCTGCCTTTTTCACAGCAGTAATATCTAAACCCATTTCTACAACCATTGGTTCACCGTTCATATTCGTGAACGGATAATCATAAATCTGATACACATTACCTGTTTTACTATCAATCCATTCCCAAAGTTGCGGAGCATTAGTTTCAAAGACGCGAAAGGTAGGACAGACTGGGCAAGGCTGCTTCAGCCCAGCGATCGCCTCATAACAACGTTTCCCTGTGGGGTCTCCAAATACCTCCTGGAAGCGCTGGTTATAAAATCCTACGCCATAATCATTGGGTTGCAGATAAAGGAAAGCGGGTAGCTGATTCAGTAGGTTATAAAGGCTTTGGCGTTCAGTTGAGAGTGCTTCTATTTGGCGCAACTGCTGGTTAACATCTTTCCCTATTGCATAGATCAGTCCCTGTTGGCTAGTAGAAAGACTCCAAGATAACCACCGATAACTGCCATCTTGGTGAAGATAACGGTTATCCCAGTGCAAATTTTGCAGTGGTTCAGTTGGTAGCTGATTGATTGCAATATCTTCTGGATGTACTAATTCTAACCAATGATGCCCAATTAAGTTTTCTGGTTTCCATCCCAATACTTTTTCCCATGCAGGATTGACCTGCTGGTAGCAACCATCCCTTGAGATGATACAGAATAGGTCTGTTGAAAGGTTGAAGAAATCTTCTAGATTAAACACAGTAATCTTGTCATCTAAATTTTGCCTTCAACGTAACTAAGTATATCCACTAGTTACAACGTGAAGATTACTGAATAATTATAAATACAGTGAGAATTCAACTAAAGCATAAATTTTGAACCCCACACAGGGCAAGATGATCGCACAGAGTAGGTATCTCGGCAGCCAGCCAAATAGAGTTAAGCTAATCGGCATTTAAATTGCAACATAGTCACTATTGCCTTTGTTTTTTAT
>NZ_JAYGHD010000162.1:0-7538 GCF_034932245.1 Nostoc sp. UHCC 0251 | reverse complement strand
TCCGTGTCGGAGAGGGGTTGGGGGAGAGGTCAAATAAGACTTGTCGAACTCACGTTCATTTAGTTGCAAAGTGCTGTAAGCTAGTGAGCCAGATTCCTGAAGAAGTCCACTTTTTTATAACTTCAAATCTTCACGCCATGTAAAAATAATTTGCTCCTCAGCTTGCCTAAATTCAATATTAAATTTATCAAATACAACTTCTCGACCTAAAAGCAATTGTTCTCCGCCTGTATTGGTTTGTAACCATGCTACAGGAGCGATAAAATTGTGTTCATCAATTGCCATTTCTACATTACGTAAAACGTATTCAACTCTGCCACCTATAGTTTCTGCCAACAAAGTTGATTCGGAATCAGCCAAAGCATAGCCTAAATCTTGACCAACTTTTAATGAAATTAAACTTAATTCAGCACCAGAATCTACTAACATTGTTGTATTAGATTCTATATCTCTGTGCTTTAAAATTACGCTATAATTTGGTTGCCAATCATGTCGAGCAATGCTGCGGAAGCGAATTGGTAAAATTTCTATAGAAGCAGTGCGACGAGGAACTAGGTAAATTAAAAAAGGCTGTTTTGCAGCATTAGCTAATGCTAAAACTTCGCGTAAGTTTTCACTGTGAGCAATTATTCCATTTGGATTGTAAGCGATATATTGATTTTTATATAAATATAATAACATCTGGCGGTTACGATTCAACCACTTGAACATTTCGTCTCTTTCACTTTTAGATGGTGTTGTATTCATATATTTAGTTTTGTCCGTGGATTAGTGATGAGCCAACCCTCTTTCTCTAAAGCGAGTTTTACTGCATCATGGAATATGTCTTTCGCCGCCATAGATTCCTAGAATTTTGATTTCGGTACTATAAAACTAGGTTACTCCCTACCAAACCTGACTTAAATCCAAAACAAACCCAAGTAGCAATGGTTCACCATAAAGTGTCTTAGGGTTATCTAATACCTCAACTGCAATATTAGGACGATAAATAAAAACTCGGCGTTGTTTTCTATCAATTAACCAACCAAGTTGCGTCCCATTATCAATATACTCTTGCATCTTGTCTTGCAAAATTCGCAAGTTATCAGTTTCAGAACGCAATTCAATCACAAACTCAGGACAAATCGGTGCAAATTTTTTTCGCAGTTCTGATGGTATCGCCTCCCAGCGATCGCGTTTTATCCACGCCGCATCTGGAGAACGCACCGCACCATTAGGCAAAGTAAACCCACCACTGGAACCAAACCCTACACCTGTACCGTCTTGCTTCGTCCAAATACCCAACTGAACAATAATGTCAAAGTTATGTTGATCGGTTTCGGAACCAGTAGGGGGCATAATCACTAATTCTCCAGCAGCATTACGTTCGATGCGAAAGTCATGGTTTAGCTGACAAAACTCATAAAACTGATCTTCGGTTAGTGCGATCGCAGGTTGCAATTGCAAAACCACTGGTATAATTTCTGTGGCTACAGGTAAGTTGGTGGTCATAATGGCTTTGTGGCTACTTCACCTGCTTTAACTATAATCTTTTCACAATCTACGGTGGAATGAGGGTTAACTCATGAAGATTGGAATTATTGGCAGTGGAAACATGGGGCGCTCTCTAGGTATACTCTGGGCAGAGCAGGGGCATGAAGTATTTTTTGGCTCTCGTGATGCCGAAAAAGGAAAAGCAACAGCAGAGTTTGCCGGACGCGGAACGCAGGGTGGAACAAATGATCAGGCGGCGGTGTTTGCTGATGTAATTTTGTGGACAGTACGCAACATTATGCCAAAACAGTTACTTTCTCATCCTGAACTTCTCGACAGTAAAATTATTATTGATTGTAATAATCAGGATATTCCTGAAGGATTTGCTTATTCACCAATAGTAGAATCTCTAGCCGAAAAGCTTGCTAAAGATGTACCTCAAGCGCAGGTGGTAAAAGCTTTTAATACTATGGCGCAGGAAGTATTTGAATTAGCACCTGAACCATTAAAGGATTATGGAGTTTCTGTTTTTGTTGCAGGAGATGATGAACAAGCCAGAAAAACAGTGATGGGGCTTGCTGAAGAAATCGGATTTTTAGCAGTAGATTCTGGGGTTTTACGTAATGCTCGATTGGTAGAAGGCTTAGGAGATTTTATTCGCCTGATTATAGGTGGTCAAAAACACGGTGTTTATGCAACTATCTCTGTCAATGTCTTACCTACAGCGTCAGAACAACGCTTAGGTGGACGGCAAGCTTCGAGTTTGAAGTAAGTCAGAATCATTGATTAAATACATTGCTGCAATCGACTTGCTTAATTCATTGCATCTCAGTAAAGTACAATCAAAACCAGTTTCAAGGTCATAAAAATGACGACTCAAAAAAGGATTGCTGTGGTAACAGGCAGTAATCGAGGGCTAGGCTATGCTATTTCCCGTCAATTATCCCAAATTGGCAACCGCGTAATTCTGACGAGTCGTAATGAAACAGATGGTCTTACTGCTAAAGGGCAGCTTACCAGTGAAGGGCTTGATGTTGACTATCACACGCTGGATGTCAGCAATGATGGAAGTGTGCAGCAGTTTACAGAGTGGTTGCGTGAAACTTACGGTAAGGTAGATATTCTGGTCAATAATGCAGGCGTGAATCCTACAACTAAGCCGGAGGAATCGAGCTTACTGACTGTGCAACTGGAAACGATGCGATCGACCTTTGAAACCAATGTTCTAGCAGTACTCAGAATTTCTCAAGCATTAATTCCGTTGATGAAGGTGCAAAACTACGGTCGCATTGTCAATATCTCAACGGAAATGGCATCTCTAACATCAGTTCCCACTGACTACTACCCTTTAGCGCCTTCTTATCGACTCTCAAAGGTAGGAGTAAATGGACTAACTGTGCTTCTCGCCAAGGAACTCCAAGGTACTAATATTCTCGTAAATGCCTATTCTCCGGGTTGGATGAAGACAGATATGGGGGGAGATGATGCCCCGTTCACGGCAGAAGAAGGAGCCGAAACTGCTGTCTATTTAGCAACACTTCCCGATGGAGGAGCGCAAGGACTGTTTTTTGCAGAGATGCGAAAGTTTGGTGGCCCTATTCAAGTACAATGGTAGGTTAATATGGGAGATTCCGCAGGTTTACCGCCTATTTACGCAGATAAGCCGATTGAATTAGCACCTGCTAAAATTATTGCCTCGTTCCCGGTCAATACTTTTTTGGAAAATCTAGCGATCGCACCAGATGGCACAATTTTTGTAACCAATCACGAAGTTGGCGAGATTATTCGCATTACCCCAGATGGCAATCAGCAAATTCATGCCACTGTTGAGGGCAAAGTAAGTGGTCTTGCTTTTACTACCAACGGCGATCTGGTGGCAACAGGATGGAATGCTGATTCTATACCTGCGGTTTCTCTAGTTAAAAGTGATGGCACGGTGGAAACGTTGCTGACACTGCCAGACGCAATATTTCTCAATGGCATCACCCCACTTTCTGACACTCAGTATTTGACAGCAGATTCCTATCGTGGTGCAATCTGGCTGATTGATGTTGCTCAACCCAGTGGATCAATTTGGCTAGAACATCCAATGCTTGCTCGTAGCAATTCGGAAAGCGCGTTTCCGGCTGCAAATGGCTTGAAGCGTTTTGGTGATTTCCTCTACGTTTCAAATACGGAAAAAATGTTGCTGTTGCGGATTCCCATCAATAGCACTAATAAACCAGGTGAGCCGGAAATTTTTGTTGAGCAAACTAATATTGATGACTTTGCCTTTGATGTGGAAGGCAACCTTTATGGAGCAACGCACATTTACAATAGTGTGGTACGAATTGCAAGCGATCGCACTACTACTATCATTGCTCAAGCCGAGTCAGGTGTAATTGGTAGCACAGCAGTGGCTTTTGGTCAAAGTGAGGGCGATGTCTACGACGGGCTACGCCTACGCACTGCAATTTACGTTGTAACTAATGGTGGAATGTTTTTACCTCCACCTACTGGTGTTGTTCCTGCTAATGTTGTTCGGCTTGAGGTTGGAAAAGCTGGATATCCCTTGGGTTGAGAATGATGCAATTTTAGATTTTAAATTTTGGATTTTGGATTAAAACTTCTAAATCCAAAATTTAAATTTGTTGGCTCTCCAACGAATTTGTACTTGTTTTGCGAAAAGCAAGCTACGTGAAATAAATCCAAAATCCCCAAGCCTTGAATTTATTCATAGGATCAATCCAAAATCTAAAATCCAAAATTTATAAAGATGGAACAGGACGAGCAATTTGTAACCGTGGTCATTACACAACTTGTTAAACCAGGATGTGAAAACGCTTACGAGGCTTGGTTAAAAGATATTACTAGTGTTGCCAGAACCTATCTAGGGCATCTAGGAACAAATGTGATTCGTCCCCAACTTGGAGTGCGAAATGAATATGTGATAATTTTTCGGTTTGACGGTTATGAAAATTTAAAGGTGTGGATGACATCACGCGATCGCGAATATTGGCTGAATCAAGGTAAAAATTTGGTGGAATCCGATCCTGATGTTCAACAAATCTGTGGATTAGAAGCTTGGTTTTCTCTTCCCGGTCAACCACTGAAAACTCCACCGCGCTATAAAACAGCATTGCTAACTTGGGGAACTGTATTTGTGTTGATTAATTTGTTGAATACATTTATAACGCCCCTGCTTCGCGGCTTACCTCCCTTAATTATTTCGTTGATCATTACCATTACTATGGTTTTGCTATTAACTTATGTTGTCATGCCTAGAGTTAGCCGTTTGTTTAGTTCTTGGCTATATCCTAAATTACGAAAAGTTTAGCACCTGATCGCCCCTCTAAAATGCCAAAATTTTAGGGGTAGTTATCTAACCACCCCTTTATTGCCCTAATAATTTAGAATTTACTTGCAGACCCCTTAATGGGAAGTTAATTTACTCAGAAATGTTAATCGAACTTTCAACTTGAGAAGTAGCCAATGTTGGTGCTGTAAAAATCCGCGAGTACAGACTTGATGGTTGTTGATGAGCAACGACTGGTAGAACTTCACGAGCATGGGCGGCTAATTCTACTGCTTTCACATCATAAGTCTGCGTTGCCAATTTGGGATAAAACCCGATACCGATGATTGGCAGCAGCAAACAAGCGGTAATAAATATTTCGCGGGGTTTGACATCAGATATTACAGCATCCAGGTGCAACTCTTGACTTTGCTCGCCGTAGAACACTTGACGCAGCATCGAAAGTAAATAAATTGGTGTCAAAATCACGCCAACTGCTGAGAGTAGCACAACTACAACCTTGAAGCTAGAACTGTAAACATCACTGGTGGCGATACCGAGAAATACCATCAACTCACCCACAAAACCACTCATTCCTGGTAAAGCGAGAGAAGCCATTGAACCGATGGTAAACAGAGCAAAGGTTTTAGGCATTACCTTAGCCATACCGCCCATTTTATCCATCATCAAGGTGTGGGTGCGATCGTAAGTCACGCCAGACAGGAAGAATAAGCTAGCAGCAATCAAGCCGTGAGAAACCATTTGTAGCACTGCACCGCTGATACCCAGTTCTGTGTAAGAGGCAATCCCAATCAGCACAAACCCCATGTGGGCAATTGAAGAGTAAGCCAAGCGGCGTTTGAGATTGGTTTGAGCGAAGGCACAGCAAGCACCGTAGACAATGTTAACCACACCCAAAATTGCCAGCACTGGGGCAAAAGTCACATGAGCATTGGGCAACATTTCCACATTGAAGCGGATCAGGGCATAACCACCCATTTTTAACAACACACCAGCCAAAATCATTGAACCGGGTGCTGATGCTTCACCGTGGGCATCAGGTAGCCAAGTGTGTAAAGGGAAAATCGGTAATTTTACACCGAAGGCAATTAAGAAACCTGCATAAACCAACAATTCCAAAGTTTTGGGGTATTCTTTCATTCCCAGAGTCGCCATGTCGAAGGTGACGGTATCTCCAGAGAATGCCATTGCAAAACCAGCAATCAAGATAAATATTGATGCGGCGGCGGTGTAAAGAATGAATTTGGTAGCCGCATAACGGCGGTTTTGTCCTCCCCAGATGGAAATCAGCAGGTAAACCGGCACTAACTCGATTTCCCACATTAGGAAGAACAGCAGCAAATCTTGGGCGACAAATACGCCAAGCTGGGCGCTGTACATCGCTAACATCAAACCATAAAATAATCGCGGCTTGGTGGTAACTTTCCAAGCCGCGAATATTGCGAGGGTATTTATTAAGCCTGTTAGAAGCAGCAAGGGCATCGATAAACCATCAACCCCCACAGCCCAATGCAAACCTAACTGCGGTATCCAAGGATAGTTTTCTACAAATTGGAGTGTTGAACTCTGAAAGTCGTACTTGTACCAAAAGGCATAAATCATCAGTGCAAAGTCAGCGATCGCAACTCCCAAACCATACCACCGCACAGTTCTACCTTCTTTGTCTGGGATTAAGGGGATGGCTAAGGCAGCCACCAAGGGTAAGAGGATTATGGCTGTTAGCCAGGGAAATTCAATAGCATTCATCACTTCTGACAATCAATTTGCCTTATCGCTTTTAATTTCATTATATTAAGGAATCAATACTTTTGTAAACATTCCTTAACCCTAGAGGATTAAATTTTTGGCATAGATAAGAATATATACTCATCGAATTCCAAATTATCAGGATGGATAAGAATAAATACTTATCGGATTTTGCCGATTCCATTCTAAATGTAAACTTTTGCAACGTCAACAAAAAACGGCAGCTAAAGCCACCGTTACAATACCGTCATATTTTCTAGGCCAATTGTCAGAGCTATTTAGTCTACGCTTCTAAGTTGAGTCATAGACCTAACCCCCAGCCCTTCCCTACAAGGGAAGGGGAGTAAGATTCAAAGCCTCTCTCCTCTTAGGAGAGAGGTTTGGGGAGAGGTTAAAAGTACTTGGGGCTGACCATTAAACAATCCGGTTGACAATTGTCCAAACTTCCCCATCAGAGCGGACATAAGGGACGGAGATTGTCTTAAACCCAGTGATGAAGGGCTTGTAATAAATCCGCCAATACATTGGACTCAATTCATTGGCACAACGTTTAAGGAGGCGGACTTCTGCCGCCAGTTCGCTTGCTAGTTGATTAATGCGTTGAGCATGAACCTGTGCCACTTCTTTGGCTTCTTCTAGCTCTTGCTGTTGGATAAGTTCTTTTGATACAACTTGCGATCGCACTAGCTTACCTTGTTTTTGTTTTATTTGGCCTTCCAAAGCTGCGATCGCTGCATCTATGCCCTGGAGTTCAACTGATAATTGGGCATTTTCTCTGGCTTGGCGGCGATAGGCTTCAACCATTGCCTGGGGTGAATCATTCTCGCCAGAGATGACATTATTAATAGTGAGTGCAGCGCGTTCTTCTAGGAGAATCTGAATTTGAGATTTAAGCGCCGCCATTTCAGCCTGAATTTGCTCCATAAATCGAGTTTTAAGTGCTGAGTAAAATAGTCATTGGATTTTTAACGTTGCTGAATTAAAGTATGAATCTGGATGTAGAGACGTAGCACTGCTACGTCTC
>NZ_JAYGHD010000161.1:0-7577 GCF_034932245.1 Nostoc sp. UHCC 0251 | reverse complement strand
CTACAAGGATTTTGGTATTATGCAAAATCATTTTCATACATGGAATCAGCAACGCTGAGAAATCAAAGTTTTGAAACCCAGGATCGGTAGCTTTTGTTTGTGTAGATGCGGTTTCTAACCGCCCATTTTGCGTTAAGTTGACTTGTTATTAGCCAAAATTTCTTGCGATCGCTGAATATTTTTACGCACAGATTTAGCCGAAGTATGCAAAGCCTCTGTTTCTTGATCGCTGAGTGTCAATTCCAATACACTCTCAATTCCACCACATCCCAACCGACAGGGAACACCAATCACAACATCTTCTAAACCGTATTCACCTTGCAGATACGCTGCCACAGGCAACAACCGCGACTGATTTAGCAAAATCGATTCTACCATCACACTAGTAGCCGATGCCGGAGCAAAAAAAGCACCACCCGTCTGCATCAATTCCACAATTTCTGCGCCACCATTCCGGGTTCTTTCTACCAAGCGTTCAATTGTCGCTGCATCCAGCAATTCAGTGATGGGAATGCCATTAACGGTAGCATAACGAGACAACGGCACCATTAAATCGCCGTGGCTACCCAATACCATCGCTTTGACATCAGCAGGCAAAACCCCCAATTCTAGGGCAATAAAAGTTTCAAAACGGGCGGAATCTAACACGCCAGCCATACCCATAATGCGATCGCGTGGTAAACCTGTTGCTTGCCAAGCCAAATAAGTCATCACATCCAACGGATTAGTGACGACAATAAAAATAGCATTGGGAGAATGAGCGATCGCATTCTTTGCCGCTTCCACTACAATTTTGGCATTGGTTTTCAGCAAGTCATCCCGGCTCATCCCTGGTTTGCGGGGAAGTCCTGCGGTAATCACCACAATTTGAGAGCCAGAAGTATCAGCATAATTATTTGTGCCGATAATCCGACGATTATGTATTTCAATTCCCCTGGCTTCCATTAAATCCAGCGCCAAACCTTGGGGCATTCCCGCAATAATATCTAGTAAAACTACATCAGCCAGGTTCTTCTCTGCAACGCGTTGAGCTAAAGTACTGCCAACCCTACCCGCACCCACGATGGCGACACGGGGTAAATTACACACAATTGGGGAGTTAGGGGAAGAAGACATAATTATTAAAGTGCAATTTCTATCAACAAGAATTCAGGAGTCAGAATAAATGCTGAATTCTGAATTCTGACTCCTGAATTCTTTATTTATTATTTAAACTCTTCGAGTTGATCCACACGTAACCAAACGTTTGGTGTTGGTACTTTCCCGAACTTAATCAGGGCGTAATCACCTTTGATATCTACAATTTCGCCCTTACTGTCAAACAAATAGGAAGGAAAGCGAGCATCACTGGCTTTTGCTTCCAGACTGTTTTCCAGTTTCTCGCGGATAGCGCGAACCATATCTCCCTTTTTGACTGCCATGAATTCCCCTCTCAATTTTCTAGATACTTATCCGCATTTTAAGAGACTTCCGAGGTAAAAACTCCTAACTCTTGTACAGACGCGATTCATCGCGTCTCTAACTCTTGTACAGAAGCGATTCATCGCGTCTCTCCTGTTTGACACTGTGAGCAAAAGTGACTAGATCGCCCAGCTAACCTAATCCGTTGGATTGGCGTACCACAAACTCGACAGGGTTCTCCAGCGCGGTTATAAACCCAGGCAACACCACCATAATTGCCGTTGACACCCTTAACACTTAAGAAATTACTAAAAGTCGTACCACCAGCTTCAATGCTGGTTTCTAACACTTGAATTATGGCTGTTCGCAAACGCTCAATTTGCTTTAACTGCAAATCTATACATAAGGTTTCAGGTAAAATCCCACTCTTAAACAGGGCTTCATCCGCATAAATGTTACCTAATCCCGCCACCACCGATTGATCGAGTAGCGCAGTCTTAATCGGACGACGGCGATTTTGGAGTTTGAGAGCTAGATATTCAACAGTGAATTCGGGTGAAAATGGATCTGCTGCCAGTGTTGCTAAACCAGTCATAATACTTTCTACAGCAACACCAGGCGGAACCCACCACATTTTCCCGAAGGTACGCTGATCAACAAAGCGTAATTCCTGGTGTTCCCCAAAGAATAATCTAACCCGCGTGTGCTTATGTAATGGTTCATCTCGATGCAGCCATAGTAGTTGACCGGTCATTCGCAGATGAACCCCTAGCCAACTTGTGGAAGAAGAGGAGAGTTCGGCAAGCAGATATTTACCGCGACGATGCCAAGTAGCGATGGCATTCTTTGTAATTCCATCAACAAATTCACCGACAGAAAACGGGTAGGCGATGGTGCGATCGAGCAACACATCTCCACCCGTGATTTCTTGGTTCAGGGTCAATTGATTTAGACCCCTTCGGACTGTTTCAACTTCAGGCAGTTCAGGCATTCAAGCTGATTAAGCAGACAACTTTTATATATTTAAGGGATCAAAAAAGAAGAGATGAGGTAGTACTTACACATCCGTATGTGGCTCGTATTACTACCCAGAGAAACCGTAAATACCCGCAGGGCAGCTTCTCATAGGTTAGGGTAGGCTTGGATGAAAGATGAATGAACTGAAATTTTCAGACTTCATACTTCAGGCTTAAGACTACCCTTCATCATCGCATCAAAATACCCCTTTGTAGGTTTGCTGCTATTTTTTCGGTGGTTTAGCCTTTGGTGCTTCTACCTCTACTAATTCATCCTGAGCAAAGTTGTTGGTATTAATACCAGAGTAATTGACCTTTTCAAAGCGGACAATTACAGGGTATTTGATGCCGCTTTGGTCAATGGAAGCCACAGTTCCTAGATCCTGAAACCAGTAGGATTCAGGGCGGAGAATACGTACTTTTGAACCACGTTGAACCATGATTATTTTCCCTTTTAGTTATCAATCGCCAATCTAGAGGGCTAATTGATTTCACTCTACAACCTGAAGGTCGTTGCTAGAGTCTTTGTTAAGTTATTTGTCTGAATTGGGGATTGGGGATTGGGCATGGGGCAGAGGGGCAGAGGGGAAAAATCTTCTCTTCTCCCCTGCTCCCCTGCTCCCCACTCCCCACCACATCCCAAATTTAAAACTGTATTAGCCCTACTTGACAAGGTACACGTTATAGCGTACCTTCGTTCGCAAACAGTATTTTTGCAAAACTTATGTTTTACTCAATACGAACACACTCCCCTCGTTACCTCTGCCAATTCGCAGATCGTTATCTATATAGGTGATATCTAACCAGCCTTGCTGTCTATCACTCTTGATTGCAAAATCAATCCCCGGAAATTTTCTACCTGCTTCAATTTGTTGGATAAAAGTTACCGGAGAATTGTATTCTATTAAACGTTGTAAGCCGATAATAGATCGCTCAAATTTTACTTGGACACGCCGACCTGAAACTGGCTCAAATTTAGCAGCAACGCTGACTAATCCTTCTAAATAAGGTAAGCCATAAATCTCAGCTATGTTGTAAACACTGGCAGTATCTACCCGGATACACTGATAGATTTGACCTAGTTTGCACAAAGGTAGACGATCTAAGTTTAAAAGAGCCTTGCTAGTGGTGTATAGCAATCGCCAATCGCCATCTAGCAAATTGTTAGCTTCTACCGGACGGGGTGTAGGATTAAAATCTTCTAAATTGGCGATCGCTGCTAAGATACCCTGTTTCTGTGCTTGGGTCGCCAGTAGACCGCGATTTGTCCCAGCGATCGCATCTATAAGAGCCGCTTTTCCCATCATCGCCTGTCACCTCAAAAATCAGTCCCTTCCATCAGCATAAACAAGATATTCATGACCTATGTATAGAGCCATAAAAATTACGAATAATCGCTTGGCATAAGCAATATGCCTATTAAATAAAAAATTTCTATCTGAATGCGGATTTATCAACTAAAGCGTTGAAAAGATAACTAAATTAATCCGTGTCAAGTGATAGACTCTAAATGTCAACTTACGTAAACCTTTTCTTGTCCTCCTCGATATGTTGAACTCTCCATTACGTGAAGTAGCCCGTAATCAGCGAGCCGATGTCATCCCCCTAAAGCAAGAGTCCTCTTTGTTGGACTGGTTGCAAACCAATGGTCGGATCATCGCGCGTGACGTTCACGAACCGGATTTTCAAGATGACGAAGAAGAAATAGACTCCCTGATGGGTGTAGAAGATGGAATTGGCTACGACCTTGATGATGATGACGATGTAGGAATCGCTGAAGATTAGCCTTTTGAGGCTAGTGCCTGCCGCAAGGCGGAAGTTAAAAGTCAAAAGTCAAAAGAATTGTATTTCGGACTTTTGCACCATTTGAAATGGTATGTTTATTTTCGCCGTGCTGTCCTAGGGACTTGGTAGTATCCCTAGTTACTGATATTCAATTTTATAAGTGTGGAGTGAAGGGAAACTTCTGTGGACGCTAAATTATCTCCTGAGCAAGGTTTAAATATTTCTGGAATCGTTCTAGCCTCTTTATTAGCTGTAGGGCTAGGTACAACAGCATTTTTCTTGGATTCGATAGCCAATAGACTACCCTGGCAAAGTATGTCGTTAACCCTGCCACTACTTTTGTGTGCGCTGGGTTCAGGTGTCGTAGGCTATTGGGTAATACCCCTACTTCAAGCACTCAAAACTGGACAAATCATTCGTGAAGATGGCCCCCAAGCGCATCTAAAAAAGGCAGGCACGCCAACAATGGGCGGTATATTTTTTATACCTGTATCTGTGCTGATTGCGTGTATATTATCTAACTTTTCTAAAGAGGTGCTTGCAGTTTCGGCATTGACAATCAGCTATGGATTGATTGGCTGGCTCGACGATTGGCAAATTCTGCGCCGGAAATCAAATAAAGGTATATCTCCCCGCACAAAACTAGCTTTGCAGGTGAGTTTTGCGGCTGTATTTTGTCTATGGCTGATGTTTAATCAACCTTCTAATATTACAAATATTGCTTTGCCTTGGGTGAGCTTCACACTACCCTTAGGATTCCTATTTTGGCCTTTAGCAGGTTTTGTGTTAGTTGCAGAAAGTAATGCGACTAATTTAACAGATGGGATTGATGGCTTGGCAGCAGGAACAGTGGCGATCGCACTTTTGGCATTAGGTGCTTTAGTCGCGCCTACAGCACCTGGGTTAATGGTTTTCTGTGCTGCTTTAAGCGGTGGGTGCTTAGGTTTCTTAGCCCATAACCGTAATCCAGCCCGCGTCTTCATGGGAGATACCGGTTCTTTAGCACTGGGAGGCGCTTTAGCGGCTGTAGCGCTATTGACAAACACCTTAGTAGCTCTGTTCATTCTCAGTGGTATCTTCTTCGTAGAAACTCTTTCAGTGATGGCACAAGTAAGTTACTATAAAGCCACTAAAGGCCCTGATGGCAAAGGCAAGCGCCTCTTCAAAATGGCACCCTTACACCATCATTTAGAACTGACTGGCTGGTCAGAATTGCAAGTGGTTGGAGTATTTTATGTCATCGCTGCTATTTTGGCTGCTATCTGTTTGGCGTAGGCGCAGCCCAACCCAGGCATCGTTCCATTCTGAATCTTTTAAAAAACTGCTTGAATACAAAAAACAACTCCCACATCTTCAGGGAGTTGTTTTTTTATGCTGAGTAAAAATACCAGTCCCCACTGCCTAATTCCTCTTTCATGCAAGGCTTTTAAAACTCGTTTCATCGGGACTGCCTTCTTCAATTAATATACGTATTTACATACTCCATAACTCGATTCTTCCCTGTTCGCTTTGCCTCAAGCATCGCTTGATTTGCCCGATTCAGAAAATCCTTAACCGTAATTCCTGGTTCTGATACAGCTATTCCAAAAGAAGCGGTGATCCTTTCGATGATCTGATCGCCGTCCTTCAATTGCATTTGTTCAACATCTATCCTTAGTTGTTCTACTCGCTTCCTCAAGTTTTCCAGTGTCATATTAGGCATTACAACCACAAATTCTTCACCACCCCATCTGCAAGCAATATCAAAAGAGCGAATAGATTTTAACAGCAGCTTTGCTAATCCCTGAATCACAATGTTGGCAGTCAAATGCCCATAGCGCGAGTTGTAATATTTGAAGTTATCGATATCTAGGAAAATAACACTAAGAGGTTGTCCCGATCGGTCAGCTTCTGCTAGTCTCTGTTCCGTTATGGCTTGCATATAATTTTGATTGAATAGTTGGGTCATCCCATCCCGCAAGTTATCATAAGTTAAACGTTTTTTTATTGATAGATTATTCAGTGCAATACCTAATGTTCTAGCAATAATCTCAGTAATTTGTTGATCTTCTGGGCTGATTTCTTCAGGCGCATCGATGTGTAAAATCCCAACTACTTCGCCTTGTCCAAACAATGGAACACACAAATGTGTGCCGCTAACAGGCTGTATTAAGTGGTTGCACATTAGTCCTGAGTTACACGCCGATAAAAGGTTGAATTTCCCTCTCCGCAAAGCCCAACACTCAGATTGTGAAAATATTTCTTTACTGCTTCTTTTACCTCCCCAACTACTATTCATCTGAACATAATTCTTAGAATTAGCAATTATATAGATAGAACCACTCATATTAGGAAACAGCTTAGAACAGGTTAAAGCAACCACTTGATACACCTCATCTTCAGATTCGCAGCAATAAAGCATATCCGCCATATCTGAGAGATATATAAGTTCTCGTTTTTTTGCCTCTAATTTCAGTGTTTTTTCTTCTAGCTGCCGATTTAAGTCAGTGAGCGATCGCTGTGCTTCAATGGATTCTGTAATATCGATACTAATCCCACCGATGCGGTAAGCACCCGTTGTGTAATCGCTAAAAGGAAACTTAAACGATAGCCAGTAGCACGGCTGATCATCACCAGGTATCTTTACCTCTTCAATCAGCTTCAAGGGGCGTAGAGTCTTCAAAACGACTTGATCGTTTTCCATTACCTGCCGCCCCTCTTCTGGATCTGGCAAGAATTCATCATCGGTTTTCCCCAACCATTCTTCTGGATCTACCGAAAATCTAGACTGTATTTCTTGGTTGTAATAAAGCACTCTAGATTGAGCATCTTTGATATAAGCTCCAAACGGGCCCTGATCTAGGAATAGCCGTTGCATCTGCTGGCTGCGTTGAAGTTCGCGGTTATCTTCTTGAGATTTAGCGATCGCCTCTACAATTTGATAAGCGGTTGGCATCAGGTAGAGTAAAACAAACAAGGAAACAAACGCCATTACATCAAGTACGCCTAAGTGTAACAGCGACACTACCGAATGTGGCTCAAAGATCGCCAGAAGGTGATGAAGTCCGCAAAGTAGTATAAATCCACCTGATAAGAAGAAGGCTAGCCAAAACTTAGAAGGGATAGTTGCTTTAGTTTTGGCAATAAAAACCCATATTAATGTAGGGATTCCAAAGCATGAAAATGCAGTGATGCCGTGAGCAATTATGCAATTCCAGTAAATAGGCTCCATTGTTGACCTGATATTAACATTTCATCGGATTCACTATAATTTTGGGTAGTGTCAAAATGTAAGGATAGAAAGGATGATTTCAGTGCCTCATGCCTTAGTTTTACAAAAGTTATCGTAACTGCCTAGCTAGTAGTAATTGAGGCGAGAAAAACACAGACATTACC